>NZ_JBBWCB010000033.1:0-51090 GCF_039888995.1 Pseudomonas rossensis
CACCAGTACCGTGTCTTTATCCAGGGTATCGATGAAGTGCTGCAAACCCTGCAGCAGGATTTCATCGCGGCATTCGCTATTGGCGCACAGTACCGGGTCTTTCAGGTTACTGACGTCGTCGAGGGTGACCCGATCGCAAGTGCCTTTGCAGCCCGATTGGTTATCGCGCCAGATCACGTCGAGCCCCGCGCGCTTGAGCACATCCAGCAGGCCTTCCTGGTTTTTTGCCTTGCTGGCGTTATAGTTCTTGCGGCCCATGTCGGAGAACATGCACGGCACCGACACCGCTGTTTCCGTCCCGCAGGAATGCACGTCGGTGAACGCGATCAGGCCAGCCTCTTTATCCAGTTTGGGGGTGGTGTCGCGGTTATACCCCAGGATGCCGAAGTTCTCGGCCCGGGCACTTTCGCCCACCACCAGCACGGTCAGGGATTTGCGGCCATGGGTTTGCCAGGCGGGATTTCGCTGGGCATCTTCACCCAGCGTGACGAAGGGTTGCCGCGCAGACGCGACCTGCTCACGCAGATAGCCGGCCGAGGCGCCAATGTAGTTGCTCGGCACCACCATCAGGCGCAATTCATGGTGATTGCGAAACAATGAAGACAAGCCTTGATAGTTAACCAGTGCAACGCCTCCGATCACGGCAACCGACGCGACACTCACGAGAACTTTACTTAATAGCTCACGGTGCCAGCGACGGTAACTAACCGGAATCCTCCACAACAACAACGACGGCAAGACACCCAGCAGAAGGATATAAACAAGCAACTTCAACGACAGCAAGTCACGCACTTCCGTCGCATTCGTTTGCGCAAAGTTACGCAACATGCCGGTGTCAATCAGCACGCCATATTGACTCATGAAGTACGCCACGCCGGCACTGACCATGAAGATCAGGATCAAGACCGGTTTGAGCACAGGCCGGAACGCCAGCAGGGTCAGCACAATATTGAAGGCGGCCAGGATCATCATCCCGAATGCCACGCGCATGACGATGCCCTTACCGTCAGATGCCGTGATTTCAAACAGGTGTTGCCAGAGAACAAGATTGAAGCCCGTTAAGAGAAAGGCGCTGGCAATCAGTGTCACCCACTCGGGGCGCACGGCTTTAATCTTCAACATGATGATCGGCTGTTCCTGAAAAGAAGTGCCTTCGGTAAATGTGAAAATTTCATTTACCGCGACAGCACTAACTTTAGGCAGCCAATCATCAATTTTTTGTGAAAAAGAAGCCAACGATTAGTTGGCTCATGGCACTAGGCCAAAACTTTTAACTTATTTGAGAATGGTTCAGGTTCTGTTCAGGCTTGATTCAAATACCAACGCCAGTCCTGCTCGCCCACTTCGCCCATGAACTGTCGATACTCGGCACGTTTAACCGCCAGGTACACGCCGAGGAACTCACCGCCGAACGATTCCCGTGCCCAGCTTGAACCTTCCAGCGCTCGCAACGTGGTCAGCCAGTCAGTCGGCAACAGTTCCGTGGCCTGGGCGTACCCATTGCCCTCCACCGGCGCGCCAGGATCGAGTTGTTCACGTATACCGCGATGGATCCCGGCCAGAATCGCCGCGGCCGCCAGATATGGGTTGGCGTCGGCACCACAGATGCGGTGTTCGATATGCCGGGAAAACGCCGGCCCGCCGGGCACGCGCAAACTCACGGTGCGATTGTCCACGCCCCACGTGGGTGCCAGCGGCGCATAGCTGTTGGTCTGAAAGCGACGGTAAGAGTTAGCGTTCGGACAAAACAGCAGCAATGAATCGAGCAACGTACTGAGCATCCCGCCGACCGCCTGTTTGAGCAACGGCGTACCTTCCGGGGCTTCGCTGGCGAACAGGTTGTTGCCCTCCTTGTCCGCCAGGCTGACGTGCATGTGCATGCCAGTGCCCGCCAGGTCATCGAACGGTTTGGCCATGAAGCAGGCCGTCATCCCGTGCTTGTGCGCCACGCCCTTGACCAGTCGTTTGTAGCGCACCGCTTCGTCCATCGCCTGCAACGCGTCGGTGCGGTGTTCGAGGGTGATTTCCACTTGCCCCGGCGCGTATTCGGAAATCGCCGTGCGCGCCGGAATGCCCTGGAGTTTGCAGGCGCTATAGAGATCGGCCAGAAACGGCTCGATCTGTTCCAGTTCACGCAACCCGTAGACCTGAGTCCCTCGCGGCCGCCCGCCATCGACATCCCGCGCCGGTTGCGGCCGACCATTGCTGTCGCGCTGCTGATCCAGCAGGTAGAACTCCAGCTCCGCCGCCATCACCGGGTAATAACCGTCGGCCTGCAAACCTTCGA
This sequence comes from Pseudomonas rossensis, assembly GCF_039888995.1. NCBI lineage: Bacteria > Pseudomonadati > Pseudomonadota > Gammaproteobacteria > Pseudomonadales > Pseudomonadaceae > Pseudomonas > Pseudomonas rossensis. The sequence continues at coordinate 2,288 of NZ_JBBWCB010000033.1, forward strand.
TGACTTTCGCCAGCAGATGCCGTGGATCGGCAATCGTCGCGGGCATGCCCTCCTTCGGGTGCATGCTGACCTGCACCGCCGCCGTAGGCATCAGCCGCCACGGCATGCGCGTCAAACTGCCGCTGATCGGGTACGCCCGGCAGTCGATATCCCCAACGTCCCAGACCAGGCCGGAGTTTTCCACGTCATCGCCGTTGATGGTCAGGCCAAGAATGGTGCTCGGCAATGGCCGCCCGCTTTCGTACACCGCCAGCAGTTCATCGCGATGCAACAACTTGCCCCGCGGTACACCGTTGTTATCGAGGATGAACAACTCGAACATCTCGATATCCGGGTTCTGTTCCAGAAAGGTCAGGGCTTCTTGCTTGGAGGCGAAAGATGTCGTGGCAACACTCATGGGAATTCTCTTATTTCCGCGTCAGGCAAACGCACAGGCGCCGCCGTTTTGATCCCGACGCATAGCGCGGGACCTGTAAGAACAATCAACGGGAAATGCGGGAATCCGGTGGGCGCGCGTGACGGCAGTGCCACAGCGCCCAAAAGGCTAATTCGGAGGGAAGTGCGACGGGACAACCGTCCATAGAAAAAACCAAAGGAAACAGATGAGCCGCAGCGTCACACGGGTAGATAAGTCGTTAAATCAGGATTTGAAGAACCTTGGTTGCGGGTTGGCTAAACATTCACACTGGGTCTCGCGTCGCAGCAGAACTATTTAATTTCTAAATACTGCTCCAGACTTTCTGATTTGCGGCCCGCAGGCCTCGCGCGCCTAATCGGCTCCTTGTCATTCAAGGTCCGATAGATGGAAAACGTTCGCGCAACCTCCCGCCCCGCCCTCTGGCTAATGTTCAGCATCATTCTTGTCGCCCTGAACCTGCGGCCTTCCATGGCCGCCGTTGGTCCTTTGCTGTCGGCGATTCGCGGCGACATTGCACTGAGTTTCAGCCTGGCCTCGCTGTTGACCATGCTGCCAGTGATGGCAATGGGGCTGGCGATGTTCTTTGGGCTGGGCGTCAGCCAACGAATCGGCGAACAACGCACCGTGGTGCTCTCGCTGCTGATCATCGGCGTGGCCACGGTGTCGCGGTTATTCCTCGATTCGGCGGCCGAACTGATCCTCAGCGCCGTGCTGGCGGGTATCGGTATCGCGCTGATCCAGGCATTGATGCCGGCGCTGATCAAATCTCGCTTTAGCGATAACGTTTCCGTGTGCATGGGGCTCTACGTCACGTCGATCATGGGTGGCGCAGCGATTGCGGCGTCGTTTGCGCCGCTGGTGATGATCCGCACTGGCAGCTGGCGCGTAGGCCTGGCGATCTGGGCGGCGCTGGCGCTGGTAGCGTTGCTGTTTTGGTGCGTGCAACGTGAAAGGATCTCGGCGCAGCCTACCCAGGCGCAGCGCAATGGCTCCTTCTTCGGCAATTCCCGCGCCTGGCTGCTCGCAATCTTCTTCGGCCTGGGCACGGCGTCCTACACCTGTGTGCTGGCCTGGCTGGCGCCGTACTACGTGGAAAAGGGTTGGAGCGAACAAAACGCCGGGTTGCTGCTGGGTTTCCTGACCGCCATGGAAGTGTTGTCCGGCCTGCTGACACCGGCCATCGCCAACCGCAGCCGTGACCGGCGCGTGGTGCTGGTGGTGTTGCTGGCGCTGACCATGGCCGGTTTCTGCGGGCTTATTCTCAGCCCGCAGTACCTGAGTCTGTTGTGGCCCTGTCTATTGGGGCTCGGCATCGGCGGACTGTTCCCGATGAGTCTCATCGTGTCCCTGGATCATCTGGACACTCCCCAGCGTGCCGGCGGCCTGACCGCGTTCGTGCAAGGCATCGGCTACCTGATCGCCGGTCTCTCGCCGCTGATTGCCGGGATGATCCGCGATCAGCTCGGCAGCTTCGAATGGGCCTGGTGGTCACTGACCGGCGTTATGGCACTGATGATTCTGATGGTCTTGCGCTTCGATCCGCGGCATTACGCCCAACACATTCACTGACCCAGGAACCCACATCATGAAACACACCGGTTTCGCCGCCGCTCACGTCGGCATGCTGCTCTGGGCACTGTTGATCGCTGCATCGTTTTCTGCGGCAGCACAGGTCAGCCAGGCCATCGACCCGATCCTGCTGACCGGTTTGCGCCTGCTGTTCTGCGCCCTGGTGTTTTTGCCGCTGCTGCTGATCAAGGGCGATACCGCCATGACCGCCCGCGGACTGTTCGGCCATGCAGTGCTCGGCTTACTGCTGGCAGTGTATTTCGGCTCGCTGTTCGAGGCACTGCGCTACACCTCGGCCGTCAATACCGGAACGATGTTCACCTTGGTGCCACTGCTGACATTGCTGTTCGAAGCCGTTTTGATGCCCGACAGCAACCTGAAACAGCGGGTGCTGCCGATGCTGATTGCCGCTGCCGGGGCCGTGTTGCTGGTTTTGAAAGGCGCAGGCCCTGGTGAGCTGCCTTCGCTGTATGCAGTGTCGGTGTATGGCATCGGTTGCCTGGCGATGGCGCTCTACTCGCCCCTGAGTCAACGGCTCAAGGCCAGCAGCCTAAAGGGGCGCGGCCCGGTGGGCATGACTTTCTGGAACATGCTGTTCGGCGCGCTGTTTCTGCTGGCATTCTGTGGGTTCAGCGGCGGCTGGCGATCGGCGTCATTGCTGACCGTGAGCGATTTCTGGTGGCTGATTTACCTGGCGGTGTTCGCCACGCTGGCGACCTTCTGGCTGCTGCATCGGGCCATCGGCGTTATCGCCCCTTCCTCGGTCATTTCCTACATTTACCTGAGCACGCTGTTCCTCACATTGTTTCACTGGTTCTGGTTACGTCAGTCGCCACTGCCGCTGGAAATCATCGGCGCGCTGCTGGTGGGAGTCGGTATGTGGGCACTGCTGATGTCCAGCCGCCGCGGGGTACCTGCAGCCGTTCAGGGCTGAAGTCCTCTGGAACTGCCCCACAACTTTCCATGAAAACTCCTACAAGGCATTCTCCTGGCACCATCGTTCCGTTAGGATCGCTCGCACAAGTTTGCGCACAGTCAGCGCAAGGAGCACAGCGAGACGAAACGGATGTTGAACAGTAACTTGCTTAGAAAGCTCGATATGCAGGACCTCATGGTATTTATCGCCGTGTATGAGCAAAGCAGCGTCAGCGGTGTATCCGAGGCGCTCTGCGTCAGCCAGTCCACCGTGAGTTACTGCCTGAAAAAGCTGCGCACCAGTTTCGAAGACGAACTGTTCATCAATACCCGCGCGGGCATGCGCCCTACCTACAAAGCCAGCACCATGTACGCCCACGTGCTGAAGATCCTGGAAAGCATCAACCTGTGTCACGCCGGTGCGCCAGCATTCGACCCCACCCTGCAACCAGTCACCTTCAATATCTGTGCACCGGAATACTTCGAGCAGTTGATCCTGCCACGTCTATTGAAAAGCTTCGATTTCGCTGACCTGCCGGTGATGGTCAACATGCACAAGTTCGAAACCGACATTCCGGCCGAAGAACTGCGCGACGGCAGCCTCGACCTGGTGATTTGCTTCGGCCCGAACTTTCATCGCAGTCACGGCGACTTCAAATCCCGGATGCTGCTGGAGGACGACCTGGTCTGTGTCTTCGATAAACGTGCCACACCGCCGGAGCCGCGTTTAAGCCTGCAAGCCTTTGTTGAACGCCGGCACGTGTTCCCGACACCCTGGACATCCACCACCAACATGGTCGACGGCTGGCTGGCGCAGCAGGCGCAAAAACGGCAGATCGTCGCGCGTTCCAACAGCTACAGCGCGGCACTGAAGATGATCACCGGCACCGACTTCATCCTGACTCTGCCTCGGCGTATCCAGCAATTGCTGGCCAACGAGGCGATCTTCAATCATTGCGAAGCGCCCAACGGCTTGCCGGGTTTCAGCCTCGACATGCAGTGGAGCCAGAATGTCGATCAGGACAGCGCCAACACCTGGTTGCGTGAGCAAGTGGTCAAGGCCTGCGCCGAGCAGAAAATGGCCTGAAACTCAGTGGCTGATGGCGACCTTGGTGTAGGACTCTCGATCAATGTCGAGGATTTCCACGGCCAGCTGGACTTCAATATCCGCTGGCCATTCACACAGATCCTGCACCACGGCCAGCAAACTTTCGGATAGCTGCTTCTTGATCTGCGGTGAGCGACCGCTCAACAGTGCCAGTTTCACATGCACGAAGGCCCGTTCACCTAACGCCGTGCCAACCTTGAACGTCTCAACCTTCACCGCTCGGCTCTTGATGTCGTATTCGGCAGCAAACTGACCGGAAGCCACCAACGCATTGTTGAGCCGGATCAACGCCACGTCGGCATTGAGCTCGGGCAGGTTGGCGGTGTATTCCATGTGCAGGTGAGGCATGACTGAGCTCCTGAAAGTGGGCAGAAAAGGTCGTACATATAACACAGCACTGTCCTCACTCGGGCAGCGGTAACTCCGCGCGTTCACTCATGAACGCCTCCAGCCTTGACCTCAACCAGCGCTCGGCGGGGTCGGAATCGACATGACTGAGCCAGACCATGGACAGATCCAGGGTCGGCGTCTTGAACGGGAACGGCTCCTTGAACAGCTGGCCGGACGCGGCCATCGCTTCGGCGGCGTAATCCGGCAGACTGGCGATCAGATCAGTCCCGGCGAGCAAGGCCGGCAACGAGCTGTATTGCGGCACGGAAAGGACGACGTGGCGCGTACGACCAATCTCCGCCAGCCACTCATCGGCGTAACCGCTGACGTTGGCGGTGTGGGAAACCAGCACGTGCGGTCGCGCGCAATACTCATCGAGCGTCAGCGGTGTGTCCGATGCGTCGGCGCGCAAAATGTTGGCCAGGATGTGTCGCAATAACTTGCGCTTGGCGTTGGCCGGCAGCCCGCGAGTCTGGCTGATACCAACGGTGATATCGCCGGACGCCAGCAAATCCGGAATCCGCCAGTAATCGACATGCTGCACCACGAACACCACCTTCGGGGCTTCCTGGCGCAAGGCTCGCAGCAACGGCGGCAGCAGGCCAAACTCGACATCGTCCGACAGCCCGATACGAAAGGTCATGGTGCTGCTGGCGGGGTCGAAATCATGGGTCAGGCTCAACGCCACCGACAACGAATCCAGCGCCGGCGACAGGTGCAGAATGATCTCCTCGGCCCGCGCCGTTGGCTCCATACGATGCCCGACACGTATGAACAGCGGGTCGTTGAACATCGTGCGCAAGCGATTGAGCGCCGAACTGATGGTCGGCTGGCCGAGAAACAATTTCTCCGCCACCCGGGTGACGTTGCGTTCGAGCATCAACGTTTCAAACACCACCATCAGGTTGATGTCGGCCTTGCGTAGTTCGTTACGATTCATCCACTGACCCCGCTCCCAAAACTGATGACCGTCTAGGTAGGTGTCGCAATCGGCGTCTAGGCGACTCAAGCACATTACGTTTAACGCAAATGCAGACACCTGACCAATCCTACATCCCGTTCCTGATTTCGTTGTTCGTATGGCGGGACTCGCTTGCGCCTCTAAGCTCAGCAACGTTTGGGGCAAAACGGCCCAGGCCATCGAAAACCAATTGAACTCAAAGGAGCCGACCAATGGCTAGAGATAAAGCAAAAGACGACAAACACTTCAACTGCACCCAGGACCATGAAGCCGACTACGTCGCCGGCCTTTACCCTCACGCCAAAGAAGAGGTTAAAACGTTCCTCAGGTCGGCCTGCAAGGATAAATCCCTGCACAACTCCACCCACAAGGATGTCTACGACCTGATCAAACGGAAACTGGGCCATTCACAACCATAAGGAAAGCCACCCGATTAAAACGAAGCTGCTCTGACTGAGCAGCTTCACCACCTGAAGCCTAGATTTCCTTGACCGGCGTCTGATCGTGGGTCCCTTTGATCAAACTGATGGCATGCACACAATCAGACTTGTTGACGTAAGCCTCCCCGCTGGCAATCGTTTCATGGTTTCCCGCCCTCAAACGCCACCGCCATTGACCTTTGCCGGTCTGTGCGATGCCACGGGTTTGCCTGTAAATCTCAAAATACATTGCTCGCTCCTTGCGATTGCTGATGACGGCAGATCAGTGACCTGCGAAACGAGAGTAGATGAGGATTTTTTGCAGCAGGGTCTTTCAGTGTCAGGGGATGTTTCGCAGATACAGCCTTGATTGGCGGGACGACCAACAGATTCGGGGGGCGGTAAATTGGGTGACTGCGCTGAGTAACTTTTCCCTAGAAGAGGCATATTTTTCTTACGCTGCGATGCTGTCTGGTCCGACGCAAAAACTCTGATTCGAGCCGCCTTACAGACTGTTCACTGTTTTTTCTGCTGAGTTGAATCGTCAGCTAACAGGGCCAAAGGCTGTTCTTCCATCAACACGGCATCTTCCTCAAGTTCTGTTTGAGGTTGAGCCGGGTCAGGATGGGGCAGTAAACCCCGCACAACCCTTTCAATCAGTGAAAGGATTCCATAGGTGATGAAGCCGAAGATCAGTCCAGCAACCAAAATGCTCAAAGGGTGAATTTGCACTGCATCGGGGCTTTCCAACATGTAGCTAAACGCCTGAACAGCAACGGTCAGGCATGCCGCAAATGCTGCCATCAGCTTCACAAACACCCAAATTCGTCGCCATCTGTTCATGCATTCCCCCGTCATCCGGTGATTTGCTCTGTATTGCATGATAGCTAATGACCAGGGTTACACCGGAAGCCAGAAAAAGCTGATGTGGGATCGCTGGCAGAAGGCGACTCTTTTCAGCAGATTGCGCAATCTGTTTGATCGAAATCACTCATCGATACAGCGTATCTTGGCGGCGGTAGCGGCAACGCGGCTGCAGGGGTGCGAGGCGCTATTAGCTGCCTATGCCAAACAGGCTTTCGAGGCTCATGATGAAAACCACTGACAAGTCAGGTGACACTTCGATTACTGCGCCAATCAAGAAGGCGTCAACCGGCAACGTCTGGCGCAGCATGCCTGGCGGCATCTGGGCGCTGGGCTTCGTCTCCATGCTGATGGACATCTCCTCAGAGATGATCCATGCATTGTTGCCGCTCTATATGGTCACCGTACTGGGTACCTCCGTTCTGGCCGTGGGTCTCATCGAAGGCATAGCCGAGGCTACGGCCTCGATCACCAAGGTATTCTCCGGGGCACTCAGTGATCGATTGGGCAAACGCAAACTGCTCGCAGCGCTGGGCTACGGGCTGGGGGCGCTGTCCAAACCGATCTTTCCTTTGGCGGGCTCGCTGGACTGGCTGACCGGGGCTCGCTTTATCGACCGCATTGGCAAAGGGATTCGCGGCGCCCCGCGCGATGCGTTGGTGGCCGACATCACGCCGCCCGCGATACGGGGGGCAGCTTTCGGCCTGCGGCAAACTCTGGATACCGTTGGTGCATTCCTGGGACCGTTGCTGGCGATCGGATTGATGTGGCTGACCGCGAACCACTTCCAGACGGTGTTCTGGGTGGCCGTCATCCCGGCCTTCCTTGCCGTCGCGGTGCTGCTGGTGTTCGTTCATGAGCCCAAACAAGTGGAAGGGACGCGCCGGGTGCGTGCGCCTTTGAGCCGACGGGAATTGGCTCGACTGGGCGCTGGCTACTGGTGGGTGGTGGGTGTCGCTGCGGTGTTCTCCCTGGCGCGTTTCAGCGAAGCCTTTCTGATTCTGCGCGGTCAGGCCGTCGGGTTGGCGCCGATGTGGGCGCCAGCGGTGCTTGTCCTGATGGGGGTGGCGTACTCACTGTCAGCCTATCCCGCCGGGGCCTTGTCTGATCGTGTCAGCCGCGTGGCGGTACTCGGCGCAGGTCTGATATTGCTGATTGCTGCCGACCTGACTCTGGCGTTCGCGCCGGGTATCGATGGCCTGGTCGTCGGCGTCGTTCTATGGGGGCTGCACATGGGGTTTACCCAAGGGATATTCGCCGCCCTGATCGCCGATTACGCGCCGGCTGAACTGCGCGGGACGGCATTTGGCATGTTCAATCTGTTGACTGGGTTGACCTTGCTGCTGGCCAGCGTCATCGCTGGGGCGTTGTGGGACACGGTAGGCTTCCAAGGCACTTTCTTGATGGGTGGGGGTTTTGCTGTTCTGACTTTGCTGGGATTGTGGGTGATCCGGGCGAGAGCTCAGGTTCGATAGCAAAGAGCGCTACCGCCTGTGTTTCGCGAGAAAGTCGTACCGTTCGCCGGGAAAACAGGCGGCCAATTTGCCCTGAAACGAAACGCCAGAAACGAAAAAGCCCCTGAAATCTTTAACAATTTCAGGGGCTTAGTCTTATTCAATAATGGCGGAGAGATAGGGATTCGAACCCTAGGTACCGGTGAAGGTACAACGGATTTCGAATCCGTCCCATTCGGCCACTCTGGCATCTCTCCAACGGCGCGCATCATAACAACACTTTTGCCGGAAGCGAACCCCCTAAGCGAAATTTTTCCGTGCTATCAGATGCTTGCGTCGATTAAAGCGGTACGCCCAGACGATTGGCGACTTCTTCGTAGGCTTCGATGACGTCACCGAGGCCCTGACGGAAGCGGTCCTTGTCCATTTTCTTGCCGGTGGCCTTGTCCCACAGACGGCAGCCGTCCGGGCTGAATTCGTCGCCCAGGACGATGGAGCCGTCGGAGAACACGCCGAATTCCAGTTTGAAGTCGACCAGCAGCAGACCGGCGTCGTCGAACAGTTTGCTCAGTACTTCGTTGACCTTGAGCGACAGTTCTTTCATGCGAACCAGTTGCTCGGCAGTGCCCCAACCGAAAGCCACGACGTGGGATTCGTTGATGAACGGGTCACCCTTGGCGTCGTCCTTCAGGAACAGTTCGAAGGTGTAAGGGTTGAGCTTCATGCCCTCTTCAACGCCCAGGCGCTTGACCAGGCTGCCGGCGGCGTAGTTACGCACGACGCACTCGACCGGGATCATGTCGAGCTTTTTCACCAGGCATTCATTGTCGCCCAGCAGTTTGTCGAATTGGGTCGGCACGCCGGCTGCTTCGAGTTTCTGCATGATGAAGGCGTTGAACTTGTTGTTCACCATGCCTTTGCGGTCGAGCTGCTCGATGCGCTTGCCGTCGAACGCCGAAGTGTCGTTGCGAAACAGCAGGATCAAGCGGTCAGCGTCGTCGGTCTTGAAAACCGATTTGGCTTTGCCGCGGTAGAGTTCTTCACGTTTTTCCATGATGGGCTCCGCTTGCTAAGTAGGTGGGCTAGGCGATGTGTCGCCAGTCGAGCCCTGAATCTTGATCGGCCAGTTGCAGCCAGTCCGGGTCGCACCCGAGGGTGTCGACAAAACATTGCCGGGCCAGCTGCGGCAGGTTGTTCTTGCTGCTCAGATGGGCCAGGACCAGGTGTTGCAGGCCTTGCCAGCCCAACTCGGACACCAGGAATGCCGCCTGATGGTTGTTCAAATGCCCCAGTTCACCGCCTACCCGTTGCTTGAGAAAGTACGGGTAGTGACCGCGAGCCAGCATGTCACGGCAATGATTGGACTCGATCATCAACGCATCGAGATCTCGATAGCCGTCCAGCACCTTGTTGCAATACGAGCCCAGGTCGGTCAACAGGCCGAAACGCCGCTCACCGTCACTGAAGACGTATTGCGTCGGCTCCTGTGCATCATGAGCCACGGCAATGACGCCGATGCTCAGTGCGCCGATCTGCAGTTGCTCGCCGCCGGCCAGAAGGCCAGCCGGTTCAATTGGTTTGCGCATCCCGCGCAGGGTGCCGCGACTGAGGTAGACAGGCAGATTGTAGCGCCGAGACAGTAAACCCACGCCATGCACGTGGTCGGCATGTTCGTGGGTCACGAGTATCGCGCTCAGCTGCGCAGGGCTCACACCCAGGCGCAGCAGGCGTTTTTCGGTTTCCCGCAGGGAGAAACCACAATCCACCAGCACATACGTGTCAGCGCTGGCTATCAGCGTGCCGTTCCCTTGGCTACCGCTGCCGAGAACGGCAAAACGCATGTGATCAGCCCAGGTTGTCCTGAATCACGCTCAACACTTTGCGCGCCACGTCTGCTGGCGCCACGGTGTTGATGTTTTTCTCGACGGTGACCTGGACGTTGTCGCCAACCTTGCTCAGGCGAACCTGATAACGCTCGGCACGGGCTTCAACTTCTTCCTTGTCCGGCTTGCTGCCGAACAGACCACTGAAGAAACCTGGCTTCTCGTCCTTCTTCTCGGCTTTTTCGGCCAGGTTGATGTAGTACAGACCCAGGCTGCGGTTGATGTCTTCAACGCGCCATTCGCCCTGTTCCAACGCACGACCGACGCTCGACCAGGCACGATCCAGGTCGGTGCCGACGTTCAGGACCGGGTTACCGCTGCCGTCTTCGCTCAGGCTGATACGACTTGGTGTATCGGAGTCACGCGAAGCCAGCATGGAGACCGAACCGCCCTTCTCCGAGGTGCGGCTCATGCTCGCGAGCATGTCGTCGACCAGTGCCGCGTCCAGGCCAGTGTTGACCGAACGGGTGGTGAAGGCCACGTCGGAGGTGCTACCGGCAGGGCGCTCGGCGCTGACCACGTAGACTTCACTGGTGTTGCGCTGCACGCCTGGCTCGATGCGGACCCGCACGCGGGTTTCGCTGTCAGCGCCGACACCGGCTGCGCTCAGACGCTTGGCCATCGCGGCGGACAGTTCGTCGGAATGCTGCCAGGTGGTGGTGAATTCACCGGTTTGCGGACGCTGTTCGTCCAGACGGAAACCGTTATCCTGGAAGAACTGCACTGCCACTGGCCAGACTTCGGCCGGCGGGTTCTGAGCGACGATCCAACGCGAATCACCGGTCTTTTGCAGGGAGTAGGCGCTGGCGTCGGCCCCTGCCGACAACGGCTGCGGGCGAGGAACGATGTACTCGCCCTTGACGGTGTCATCGGCCACGTTGCGCGGGATCGGCAACAGCGGATCCAGACGTTTGGCGGTGCTGACATCCGACGGCAATTGCATGGGTGCAGTCTGTTGCGCTTCCAGGTAATCGCTACCGCGGTCACGGAAATAACCTTCCGGGCCCCAGACCCATCCGCAGCCACTGGTGCTGGAGATGATCAAGGCAAGTGCGGAAAGTCCGGCCAATCGCTTCATGCGTAGTACTTCCTCAATTAAACCAGGACGCCGGACTGGCGCATGGCCTGCCGCAGCGGTTCGTGACAGGCAGCACTGAGCCAGGTGAGCGGCAGACGGATACCGTCCGGCATCAAGCCCATTTCATGCAGTGCCCATTTCACGGGGATAGGGTTGGATTCGATAAACAGGGTTTTATTGAGCGGCATCAGCTTTTCGTGAATCGCGCGGGCCGTCACGGCGTCGCCTTTCAGAGCAGCGTTGCACAGGTCGCTCATGTCGCGCGGGGCGACGTTGGCGGTGACCGAGATGTTGCCTTTGCCGCCGAGCAGGATCAGTTCGACTGCGGTGGCGTCGTCACCGGACAGCACCACGAAGTCTTTGCTGACGCCGTCGATGATGGCTTTGGCACGGGTCAGGTCGCCGGTGGCTTCCTTGATCCCGATGATATTTTTCACGGTCGACAGTCGGATCACGGTTTCGGTCAGCATGTCGCAGGCCGTACGGCCCGGCACGTTGTAAAGGATCTGCGGGATGTCGACGGCTTCGGCGATGGCCTTGAAGTGCTGGTACAAGCCTTCCTGGGTCGGCTTGTTGTAGTACGGCGTGACCAGCAGGCAAGCATCGGCGCCGGCGGTCTTCGCATTGGTGGTCAGTTCGATGGCTTCGCGCGTCGAGTTGGCGCCGGTACCGGCGATCACCGGAATGCGCCCTGCAACCTGCTTCACCACGTAACGAATCACTTCGATGTGCTCGTTCACGTCAAGGGTGGCCGATTCACCTGTGGTGCCGACCGCCACGATGGCGTGGGTGCCGTTTTGCAGGTGAAAGTCCACCAGTTTGCTCAGGCTGTCCCAGTCGAGACGACCTTGTGCATCCATGGGTGTGACCAGTGCCACCATACTGCCCGCAATCATGCAACCGCTCCTGCCGGAAAAAGAGAGCGGTAATGGTACTGGCGCCAAGATGCTTGTACAAGCGAAGTACTGCGCTGCTGCCATTCCCCTTGGCGCTGCTTTTCGCTACCCTTCAGACTTTGATCGGTACTGATAAGCTCGTACGCCGGGTTCCAGCCTCCATTTTCGGCATCACAAGCCCCGATCCAGCGTTGCCACCCCTCGCTCTTGCCACTCTGGAGCACGTTGCAACCTTGCGGCTCGGGTTTTTTGAATTCGCATCCGCAGGCTCGCTCCCGGTAAAAAAAGCCCGTAGAAGTATCGACCGCTCATCGCTTTAGGAATGCTGCATGTCCACCCCCACAGTTCGCGAACAATTCCTTGTCATCAGTGCCCTCGGCGCCAACCCCATGGAGCTGACTAACGTCCTGTGCCGCGCCAGCCATGAAAACCGCTGCGCCGTGGTCACCTCTCGCCTGACGCGTCATGGCGAGTGCAGCGCGTTGATCCTCGAGATCTCCGGCAGCTGGGATGCCCTTGCGCGCCTCGAAGGCAGCCTGTCGAGCCTCGCCAAGAAGCACGCCTTTACAGTCAATGTGGTGCGCAGCGCGGCGCTGGAGAATCGTCCTCAAGCCCTGCCATACGTCGCTTATGTCAGCTCGGCTTACCGCTCGGACATCATTAACGAGCTGTGTCAGTTCTTCATGGACCACAACGTCGAACTGGAAAACCTGACCTGCGACACCTATCAGGCCCCGCAAACCGGCGGCACCATGCTCAATGCCACGTTTACCGTGACCTTGCCGGCCGGTGTGCAGATCAGCTGGCTGCGCGATCAGTTCCTGGATTTCGCCGACGCGCTGAACCTGGATGCCCTGATCGAACCGTGGCGCCCACAAAACCCAATGTAAGGAAGCTTTCATGGCCGTTGCCATCGACCAACCGGTTGCCGACTTCGAAGCACCCGCCACCAGCGGGCAGACCGTCAACCTCGCGAGCCTCAAAGGCAAGCAGGTGGTGATTTACTTCTATCCGAAGGACAGCACACCGGGTTGCACCACCCAGGGTCAGGGCTTTCGTGATCAGCTTGATGCTTTTAAAGCCGCCGACACTGAAGTCTTCGGCGTGTCCCGCGACAGCCTCAAATCCCACGAAAACTTCAAGGCCAAGCAGGCGTTCACTTTCGAGCTGATCAGCGACAAGGAAGAAGCGCTCTGCCAGCAGTTCGACGTGATCAAGCTGAAAAAGCTCTATGGCAAAGAATATATGGGCGTTGATCGCAGCACGTTCCTGATCGACAAGGACGGTGTGCTGCGTCAGGAATGGCGCGGCGTGAAGGTGCCGGGCCATGTGGATGCGGTATTGGCTGCGGCTCAGGCGCTGAACAAGGCCTGATCGTTGACGTCTGTGGGAGCCAAGCTCCCACAGACGCTTCACAACAGCGGCGCCACCACCGGCTCTTTGCGCGGCCATGCGTCCAGTACGGCCTTGAACAGGGTTGCTAGCGGAATCGCAAAGAACACGCCCCAAAACCCCCACAGCCCGCCAAACAACAACACCGCGCAGATGATCGCCACCGGATGCAGATTGACCGCTTCCGAGAACAGCAGCGGCACCAACACGTTGCCATCCAGCGTCTGGATGATCCCGTAGACCGCCATCAAATAGATGAACTGATCGCTCCAGCCCCACTGGAACAGCGCAATCAGCATGACCGGCACGGTCACCACCACTGCGCCGACGTAAGGCACCACCACCGACACACCCACCAGCAATGCCAGCAGCGCCGCGTAGTTGAGGCCCAGAACAACGAAACCGATGTAGGTCACACCACCGCAAATGAAAATCTCGATGACCTTGCCGCGAATGTAGTTGGCGATCTGCCGGTTCATCTCGTGAGCGACGCGGGTGATCAGCGCCCGCTCACGGGGCAGGTAACCACGCACCCAGTGACCAATCATCTTCCGGTCCTTGAGAAAGAAAAACACCAGGATCGGCACCAGCACCAGGTAGATCATGATGTTCACCAGCAGCGGCAGACTCGACAGCGAAAACGTCAGCGCCCACTGACCGAACTTGCCAATCTCGCCCCGCGCCACTTCGATGGCCTGCAGCACCTGCTCGTCGGATACCAGATGCGGGTAGCGCTCGGGCAGCAGCAATAACAGCGACTGCCATTTGGCGAGCATGCCGGGTAACTCGTTGAACAGCGTAATCAACTGATGCCAGAGCAACGGCACCACAACCACGATGAACACCAGCAATAGCCCCATGAACAAGGCGAAGACCAGCCCCACCGCCACCCCGCCCGGCATGCGCAGGCGTTCGAGAGTGACGACCAACCCTTGCATCAGATACGCCAGCACCATCCCGGCCAGCACCGGTGCGAGCATGCCGCCCAGGGTGAGTACGGCGGTAAATGCCAGAAACAGCAGGACCGCCAGGACAACGGCCTCTTCATCGGAGAAGTAGCGCTGAATCCAGTCGCGTAACACTTTGAACATCAATAATCCTTAGAAATGAACGCAGCAGGTTTCAGGCTTTTTTTAACCAATAGCGGTAAACGCCCGCTTCATCTTCTTCACGAAGCAGCGTATGACCGGCCAATCGGGCAAAGGTGCGAAAATCGCGTTGTGAGCCCGCATCGGTAGCGATCACCTTGAGCACCGCGCCGCTGGCCAGTCGATTGAGTTCCATCTTGGCCTTGAGCAACGGCAAGGGGCAATTCAGGCCGCTGGCGTCGAGTTCGGCGTCATGGGCTACAGCGTCGGTCATTGCATCACTCCGGGGGCAGGTGGTCGAGCGGCTAGAATATCTGGTCCCAAGCGTAGTGTCCGGCTACAGTAAGGTCTTTGTCGACTAAGGCTTTGTGCATGACTTTTTTGCGCCCTACCCTGCTGACGCTCGCTTGCCTGCTCGCCTCACCGGGCTTCGCCGACGACCTGCCGTCACTCGGCGACGCCAGTTCTGCCATCGTCTCGCCGCAACAGGAACATCAGTTGGGCCGTGCCTGGCTGGCGCTGTTGCGCAGCCAGGTTTCGCAGCTCAACGATCCACAGCTCAAGGACTACGTCGAATCCAGCGTCTACAGGCTGGTAGAGACCAGCCAGGTCAATGACCGGCGCCTGGAATTCATCCTGATCAACAGCCCGCAACTCAACGCCTTCGCCGCACCGGGCGGCATTGTCGGGGTCAACGGCGGTTTGTTCCTCAATGCCCAGACCGAAGGCGAATACGCCTCCGTACTCGCTCACGAATTGGCTCACTTGTCGCAGCGCCACTTCGCCCGTGGCGTCGAAGCTCAACAGCGCATGCAGGTGCCGATGATGGCCGCGCTGCTGGCCGGGATCGTGATTGCCGCAGCTGGCGCCGGCGATGCCGGGATCGCGGCCATTGCGGGCACGCAGGCGGCGGCCATTCAGGAACAGCGGCGTTTCTCTCGCCAGAACGAGCAGGAAGCTGACCGCATTGGCATCCTCAATCTGGAAAAGGCCGGTTACGATCCGCGCTCGATGCCGACCATGTTCGAGCGATTGGCGCGCCAATACCGCTTTGACGCCAAGCCACCGGAATTTCTGCTGACTCACCCGGTGACCGAGTCGCGGATCGCTGACACGCGCAACCGCGCCGAACAGGCAAAATCCGGCGGCATCGAAGACACGATGCGTTATCAGCTGATTCGTGCACGGGTCCAGTTGATCTACGAAGAAACCCCAGGCCTGGGCGCCAAACGCTTTCGCGCCCAGCTTGATGAAAACCCGAAAAATGATGTCGCTCGCTATGGACTGGCCATCGCCCAGATCAAGGGCGGCCAGCTGAATGAAGCACGGGAAAACCTCAAGCTGCTTCTGGCCAAGTCGCCGAACGAGATCATCTACAACCTGGCGCAGGTCGATCTGGACATCACCAACAATCGTCTGCCGGACGCCCAGTCCCGGGTTGACCGGATGTTGACGCAGTATCCCGGCAACTATCCGCTGAATTCGGTGCGTGTTGACCTGCTGCTCAAGCAGAACCGTGCGCCCGACGCGGAAAAAGCACTGGAGAATCTGCTCAAGAGCCGTCCTGACGATCCGGACGTCTGGTACATGGTGGCCGAGACTCGCGGCCTGTCAGGCAACATTATCGGCCTGCATCAGGCCCGCGCCGAGTATTTCGCCCTGGTCGGGGATTACCGTCAGGCCATTCAGCAACTGGACTTCGCCAAGCGTAAGGCAGGCACCAACTTCCCGCTGTCATCGCGAATCGACGCACGGCAACGTGAGCTGATGGAACAGGAGCGCATGATCAAGGACATGATGGGCTGACTCTTTTCAGCAGACACAAAAAAACCGCCTCTTTCGAGGCGGTTTTTTTATTCAGCCAACAACCGGTTTATTCAGCCAGTTTGAAGGTGATGAAGCTGGCGCGACCTTGACGCAGAACCCGCATCGACACCGAGCGGTTCTTCGGCAGCGCCTTGGCGATATCCGTGAACTCATTGGTGGAACCGATTGCCTGATTATTCAGGTGAGTGATCACATCGCCTGGCTGCAGGCCAATCAGAGAAGCAGGACCGTCCTGCACTTCCTTGATCACGACGCCGCCTTTGAGGTCGTAGGTTTTCTTCTGTTCATCCGTCAGCTCGACCACGGAAACACCCAGCCGGTTGCTGCTGCGCTCGGTGCTGGATTTCGGCAGCGCATCCAGCTCTTTGCCTTCTTCCGGGATAGCGCCGACAGTCAACTCGACATTCTTGCGCTTACCTTCACGAATCACTTCCAGATCAGCTTTCGAGCCAGCCTTTAGCGCGCCCACCAGGTGCGGCAGATCGGCGGACATGACGATCGGTTGGCCGTTCATGCTCAGGATCACGTCCCCTACTTGCAGGCCACCCTTGGCAGCCGGGCCGTCATCCTGGATCTGAGCCACCAGCGCGCCGGCTGGTTTATCCAGACCGAACGACTCGGCCAGGTCCTTGTTTACTTCCTGAATCACCACACCCAACCAGCCACGGCTGACTTTGCCACCGCTTTTGAGCTGATTGGAAACGTCCATCGCGACATCGATAGGGATCGCGAACGACACGCCCATGAAGCCGCCGGAACGGGTGTAGATCTGCGAGTTGATGCCAACCACTTCACCGGCCAGGTTGAACAGCGGACCACCGGAGTTACCCGGATTGATCGGCACGTCGGTCTGGATGAACGGCACATAGTTTTCGTTCGGCAGGCTGCGACCAATGGCGCTGACGATACCTTGGGTCACGGTATGGTCGAAACCGAATGGCGAGCCAATCGCCACGACCCACTGGCCGGCTTTCAGATCCTGGGATTTGCCAAGTTTCAGGACCGGCAGATCCTTGCCTTCGATTTTCAACAGCGCTACGTCGGAACGTGGATCGGTGCCAACCAGCTTGGCTTTCAACTCGCTGCGATCAGCGAGGCGGACGAGAATTTCGTCGGCATCGGCAATCACATGGTTGTTGGTCAGGATGTAGCCATCAGACGAGATGATGAAACCCGAACCCAGGGATTGGGCTTCACGCTGACGATCACCGCGAGGCGTACGCGGCTGTGGCATGCCACGCTCGAAGAACTCGCGCAGCATCGGCGGCAAGCCTTCAAGGTCAGGCATCTGCTCGCTCGAGACTTTGCGGTCCGGCAGTTTCTGCGTGGTACTGATGTTCACCACCGCAGGCGAAGCCTGCTCGACCAGCTGCGTGAAGTCTGGCAATTCGACCGCTTGAGCGGTGACCGCCTGACCGAGAACCAGCACGGTGGCAAAAATGGAGAGATAAGATTTCAAGCGTGGTATCGACATACGGCTCCCGTTACGACGAGCATGGTTAAGCGATATGGAGCAAGGAACACCGGGAACGATACGCCGGTATTTTTGTTCCGGGAACAACAAACAAGGCCAGAGCCGAGAGGCTCTGACCTATAGAAAAAATCGGGGATATTTGCAAGTTGAAATGCTCACCAAACATTTCGATTTCAGCTCACTACTTGGTTGCAGTGGCGTCGCTGCGCATGGATAGCGCAATCCGTTCAGCGGTGCCAATCGGAATCTCACCGACCACGGTCACCATCATCTCGCCTTGCGGGGTAGTCAAGCGTCGGGAAACTGCAACGGTCGGCCCCAACTGGGTGCGAGTGTCAGTAATTGTTGCGCCATTCAACGGTTCAAGGAAAACCGAGAAACGGGCCAGACCATCGTCATACATCAGACTGTTGACTTGGGTTTTGGTCTCTGGATCCTTGCGGGAGGTACTGCTGGTCAGCTCGAAACCAGGCGGTAACCAGTCCGAACGCCATACTTGCGCTGCCTTGATTGCAGAAGCCTTGTCACTGTCGAGGGCAACAGTTTTGCAATCGGCGCCAGGCTGCAAGTCGCTGTCGGACGGAACATCGGCGGTATCCAGTTGCGTGAACTGGAATCGCTCCAGCAACTGCCCTCGTTCATTCAGAAGCAATGATTTGAGAGGCAGGCCGGTTTCTTTATCCAGATGCAATTCAAAACCGTAGCGGTGTTGATCGCGAGGTGTCAGTGAAACGATTACTGCCGCACGCCCAGCCACACGCGACTTGCCAATGACGGCAAGGTCGTACCAATTCTTTAGCTTTTGTGGATCGAGTGCACGAGCAGCGGAGCTGGAGGAATCTCCAAGCCCTGCTATCAGAATGCCGCTGACGCATTGAGTACGCCCATCAATGCGCACGACTTCCTGTGCCGAGCCGTCGAGCTGGAGTAAACGCTCGCGGACCTTGCCATCCTGGACGCGGTGCCAGATCTTGTGGGTAGAGAAACTACCGTTACGCTCGTAGACGAATGTACCGTGAAAGCTTTGCTGTTGCTCGGCTTGGCCCAGACGGATCAACCAGTCCTGGGCTTCATCGGCATGGGCTGGAACAACAAACCAGCCACAGAGCAGAAGCGTAAGTAGAGGGATGGCGCGCATGATCCTCCTTAACGGTTTTCCAGACTTGCTGCACGAGCGTAAGGCAGAGCGCTCTCAGTACCTTTCAGTGCAGCCTGTTGAGCATGTTGGCGCAAGTAGCCTGGCAGACGCTGATCGTGCCAGCCTGGCTGACCTTGCAATACGCCGTTGGCCATAGGGCCAGTGGCTTCCGAACTCTCATTGTAGCCTGCTAATACAGCTGGACCCTTGACCTGAGGAACGGCCAGACCTGGCTGACTGGATTGTTGAGCCAGTTCGACCCCAGCGATCTCGTCCTGGTTATACAGACGAACACCGGCCAGTACGGCGAGGGTTACCGAAGCAGCGACCGCCAGACGACCCAGGCTGCGCCATGGACCACGGGAGGCTTTTGCAGGTACAGCTTCGTCAGCCAGCGCAGCAGAGACTGCCGCAGCGATATCCAGACGTGGAAGCAGCAAATCCTTGTGCATAACTGCCCGAGCGATCTGATAACGAGCCCAGGTATCACGGGTTTCAACATCGTCAAAGGCATTCAATACCCGACGCAATTCCAATTCGTCCGCTTCGTTATCCATCACTGCGGACAGCGATTCCTGCAGGGCTTCACGACTCATGGCGTTCCTCTCTTGGCTGTCGCCGCTGCCTCAGTTTTCCTGCAACAACGGCTGCAGGGCTTTATCGATGGCTTCCCGAGCGCGGAAAATCCGGGAGCGCACGGTACCCACCGGACATTGCATGACGGCTGCAATGTCCTCGTAACTCAGACCATCGAATTCACGTAAAGTTAAAGCCGTACGCAAATCTTCTGGCAGTTGCTGAATGGTTCGATGGACGGTGCCTTCGATCTCATCCCGCAGCAATGCACGCTCTGGCGACTCGAGATCCTTCAGGCCATGATCGCCATCGTAGAACTCTGCATCCTCAGAACTGACATCGCTATCCGGCGGCCGACGGCCGCGTGAAACCAGATAGTTTTTCGCCGTGTTGATGGCGATGCGGTAAAGCCACGTATAAAACGCGCTGTCTCCGCGAAAATTTCCAAGTGCACGGTAGGCCTTGATAAAGGCTTCCTGCGCCACATCCTGGGCTTCATGGGTGTCGTGCACGAAACGCACGATCAACCCGAGAATTTTGTGCTGGTATTTCAGCACTAGCAGATCGAAAGCTCGCTTGTCGCCGCGCTGAACGCGTTCGACCAGCTGCTGATCCTCTTCCTGGGTTAGCATGAACACTCCTCGATAAGCTCGGAGGAGGCTTGCATAACTAAACAACCAGACTTGCAAACATAGACTCGGGCTTTTCGCAAAAGTTCTCCCCCTCCAAGCAAGTTTCCTGCGGGCTCTGATTTGGCACGCACGAAAAGCGCAGCGCGGGTCAACCCGGCTGCGCGAATAATCTTGTCATCGGATTCGCCGGCAAGGATCAAATCACAGATCCCGCGTTGAAGCCGACACTGTTCCTTGAATCAGGCAACGGTCTATTGATCTTGGGCCTTTGGCAAAAGTTCCATACATTTATAGCTGCGCAAGACCGACATTGTGCAACCGTGAATAGAAAAAGACTGTTAAATCGTTGATACAGTCGTCTTGTCGCCGAACCGGCCGAAAAACCATCCGACGAAGCGTCAGGTATTTTCCGTCACAGTAGTTTCACAATGCCATGCGTGCTCGCTATTGTGCCGCTCCCCCCCTCTATATACTAGTGGGCTGTGTGGCTGTCTTGACTCGCCGATCCAGGTGTCTTGCGCCAACCCCGACCCGGGTCGCTTTGAGCGGAATCCTGAAATGAGCCAACAGTTTCAACACGATGTTCTGGTAATTGGCAGCGGTGCTGCCGGCTTGAGCCTTGCGCTGACCTTGCCCGGTCATTTGCGCATCGCCGTACTGAGCAAAGGCGACCTCGCCAATGGCTCGACTTTCTGGGCCCAGGGTGGCGTCGCTGCCGTCCTGGATGACACCGACACCGTTGAATCACATGTCGATGACACCCTCAATGCTGGCGGCGGCCTGTGCCACGAAGACGCTGTGCGCTTTACCGTCGAGCACAGTAAAGAGGCGATTCAATGGCTGATCGACCAAGGCGTGCCCTTCACCCGCGATGAACAGTCCGGCACCGAAGATGGCGGATTCGAGTTCCACCTGACCCGCGAAGGCGGTCACAGCCATCGGCGCATCATCCATGCCGCCGATGCCACGGGCGCAGCGATTTTCAGAACCTTGCTCGACAAGGCCAGGCAACGACCGAACATCGAACTGCTGGAGCAGCGGGTCGCGGTCGACCTGATCACCGAAAAGCGCCTGGGCCTTGAAGGTGATCGTTGCCTCGGCGCCTACGTCCTCAATCGCGGGACCGGTGAAGTCGACACCTACGGCGCTCGCTTCGTGATCCTCGCATCGGGTGGCGCAGCAAAGGTCTATCTCTATACCAGCAACCCCGACGGCGCCTGCGGTGATGGCATTGCCATGGCCTGGCGTTCGGGCTGCCGGGTGGCGAATCTGGAATTCAACCAGTTCCACCCCACTTGCCTGTATCACCCGCAAGCCAAGAGTTTCCTGATCACCGAAGCCCTGCGCGGCGAAGGCGCACACCTGAAGCTGCCCAACGGCGAACGCTTCATGCAACGCTTCGACCCTCGCGCCGAGCTAGCCCCGCGCGACATCGTCGCCCGGGCCATCGACCATGAAATGAAGCGCCTGGGCGTCGATTGTGTCTATCTGGACATCAGCCACAAGCCGGAAGCGTTCATCAAGACTCACTTCCCGACGGTGTACGAACGCTGCCTCGAATTCTCCATCGACATCACCAAGCAACCGATTCCAGTGGTTCCGGCAGCGCACTACACCTGCGGCGGCGTGATGGTCGATCAGCAGGGTCGCACCGACGTGCCGGGACTATATGCCATTGGCGAAACCAGCTTCACCGGCCTGCACGGCGCCAACCGCATGGCCAGCAACTCGTTACTCGAATGTTTCGTTTACGCGCGTTCCGCGGCGGCGGACATTCTTGAGCAGCTGCCGCAGGTTTCGATTCCGATCGCCCTGCCCGTCTGGGATGCGAGCCAGGTCACCGACTCCGATGAGGACGTGATCATTGCGCACAACTGGGACGAACTGCGGCGATTCATGTGGGACTACGTCGGCATTGTGCGCACCAACAAGCGCTTGCAACGGGCACAGCACCGCGTGCGTCTGTTGCTGGATGAAATCGACGAGTTCTACAGCAACTACAAGGTCAGTCGGGATTTGATCGAACTGCGCAACCTGGCCCAAGTGGCCGAGCTGATGATCCAGTCAGCCATGGAACGCAAGGAGAGTCGCGGCCTGCATTACACCCTCGACTATCCGAACATGCTGCCGGTTGCCCTGGACACTATTCTGGTGCCGCCCACCTACGTCGACTGAACGTGAGCCGAACCCGCAGGCGCCGGTGCAGATCCGCCGCCTGCGAGTCACGGGGCACACAAATCGCCCTGACCCGTCGTTCGCCCCGCAGACGAAAACGCAGCACCACGAGCAAAGGTAGCGCCAGGCTGTCCGGTCGTAGCTGCACCGATTGCCAACCCTCCTCCTGATTCCACAACTGCCAGCCATCGGCATTGCGACGCAAGCCGCGAAATGCCCCTGGGTGTGTCAGCAGAATCTGTCGCGGCAACGCCCAAGCGCCGTGAGCCAGACAGCAAAAAGCGCCGAGCAGACAGGCCCAGACCGGAATAGTGAGAAGGCACAGCGAACCCAGCGCAAACAGCTGGGCCAGAAGATACGCCGCCAGCAACTGCCGTGAGGCATGCCAGCGGCATTCGAACGCATTACTTGGGCTGGACACGATCCAGAATCATGCGAACCATGCGCTGAAGCTCCGGATCTTCCGATTCGGCGCGTTCCATGAACCAGCCGAACATGTCCTGATCTTCGCATTCGAGCAGCTTGCGGTAGCAATCGCGGTCGACATCATTGAGGTGCGGATAGACCTCTTTCACGAACGGCACCAGCAACACGTCAAGCTCAAGCATGCCGCGGCGGCTGTGCCAGTAGAGGCGATTCAGTTCAACATCTTCGACCATGGAGCGCTCCTCAAATAGGCGGCAAGTATACAGCCCCAGGCGGAGTCGAACACTCGGCTTTGGTCGGCCGCCAACGATCCTTTGTGAACTACCCATTTCGAGAGCGCCCCCTTATGATGTCCCCCAGACTCTTTACCCTGCGATGACCCATGGCCGATTCTGCTTTTTTCTGCACCCTGTCTCACGAAGGCGTTCTCGCAGTACGCGGCGCGGATGCCGGCAAATTCCTGCAAGGCCAATTGACCTGCAACCTCAATTACCTGAGTGACACCCAGGCCAGCCTCGGCGCCCGCTGCACGCAGAAGGGCCGGATGCAGTCGAGTTTCCGCATCCTGCTGGAAGGTGACGGCGTTCTGATGGCCATGGCCACCGAGTTGCTGGAACCGCAACTGGCGGACCTGAAAAAGTACGCAGTGTTTTCCAAATCCAAACTGACCGATGAAAGCGCTGCCTGGGTCCGCTTCGGCATCGACCATGGCGATGCGGCACTGATCAGCCTCGGTCTTGAGCTGCCAGCTGACACCGACAGCGTCGTGGGCAATGACGGCTTGATCGCTATTCGCGTCTCGCCGGACCGCGCCGAACTCTGGGTCGCCGCTGACAAGGCCGACCTCATCAAGGGCAAGCTGTCCGCCGTATTGGCCGAAGGCGATCTGAATCAATGGCTGTTGGGCCAGATCCGCGCAGGGATCGGTCAGGTCATGCCGAGCACTCGCGAATTGTTCATCCCGCAGATGCTCAATCTGCAAGCCGTGGGTGGCGTGAGCTTCAAGAAAGGTTGCTACACCGGCCAGGAAATCGTCGCGCGCATGCAGTACCTGGGCAAACTCAAGCGCCGCATGTATCGCCTGAAACTGGATGCCAACGAGTTGCCTGAACCTGGCACACAATTGTTTTCCCCTACCCACGGCAGCTCTATCGGCGAAGTGGTGCTGGCCGCCAACGCCGGGCAAAACATTGAACTTCTGGCCGTGCTGCAAGCCGAAGCAGCGCAAGGGGGTAATATCCATCTGGGC
The DNA here is from genome assembly GCF_039888995.1 of Pseudomonas rossensis. NCBI lineage: Bacteria > Pseudomonadati > Pseudomonadota > Gammaproteobacteria > Pseudomonadales > Pseudomonadaceae > Pseudomonas > Pseudomonas rossensis. The sequence goes on from NZ_JBBWCB010000033.1 coordinate 26,220, forward strand.
GCGCTCGAAGGGCCTGCCCTGCACTTGCTCGACCTGCCTTACGAACTGGATCGCGATCGCGAAATCCAGCGTTAACAGCAGCATTTGTCGCAATACCTAGAGAAACGAAATGAGTGAGCTGGCGGAAAAGGTCCAACAGGATTTGGTTGAGGCCATCGATAACGATGACCTGGTTCTGCCAACGTTACCGGAAGTGGCCCTGCAGATTCGCAAGGCCGCTGAAGACCCGGAAATCAGTGTCAGCACCCTGAGCAAAGTGATCGGCCGCGATACCGCGCTGTCCGCGCGTCTGATCAAAGTGGTCAATAGCCCGCTGTTGCGCGCGACCCAGGAAGTCACTGACCTGCACACGGCAATCACTCGATTGGGCATCAATTACAGCAGCAACCTGGCCATCGGTCTGGTCATGGAACAGATTTTCCATGCCCGCTCCGAGGTGGTAGAACAGAAAATGCGCGATGTCTGGCGCAAAAGCCTGGAAATCGCCGGGATCAGCTATGCATTGTGCCGCAGATACACGCAACTCAAGCCCGATCAGGCAGCCCTTGGCGGACTGGTGCATCAGATCGGTGTGTTGCCGATCCTGACCTACGCCGAAGATCACTATGAACTGCTGTCTGACCCGGTCAGCCTCAACCATGTGATTGATCACATTCATCCACTGCTCGGCGACAAACTGCTCAGGGTCTGGGAGTTTCCGGAAATGCTGGTACAGGTGCCGGGGCTTTATCTGGACTTCAATCGACAGTCCGAGCGGGTCGATTATGTCGATCTGGTGCAGGTGGCCAGCCTGTATTGCCACAAGGACACCGACCATCCCCTCGCGCGCATCGACGCATTCAGTGTGCCGGCATTCAAAAAGCTGGGGATTGATCCGGAGAACGAGGCGATGTGCCGCGATCTGGAAGAGTCGCGGTCGATGTTCTATTAGTCGAGAGACCGTGTCGCACCCATCGCGAGCAAGCTCGCTCCCACAGGGAATCTTCGCTGCTGCATAGATCCAGTGTGGGAGCGAGCTTGCTCCGGGCGGCGTTCCGACGATGAGGCCATAACAAACACCATCACTCTCCCGCAATAAAACTCACCCGCACCTTCAACCCGGCCTGTTCGCCATCGTGCAGGCTGATTTGAGCCAGGTGTGCGCGGCAGATCTCACCGACAATCGCCAGCCCCAACCCCGAACCGGCCACCTGCTGGTTGCGCCGGTAAAAGCGCTCGAACACCCGATCGCGCTCTTCAAGAGGAATGCCGGGGCCGTCGTCCTCGACCTCCAACACGGCCGGTGCCGTGACCCGAAGAATGACGTTGCCACCCGACGGTGTATGGGCCAGCGCGTTATCCACCAGATTGCTCAACAGTTCGTTCAACAGCGTTGGCTCGCCGCGCAACCACACCGGTTCGTCCGCTTCCAGAGCCAGCGCCACACCGCGTGCGTGGGCGAGCGGTGCCATGGCCATGCCGAGTTCGCGAGCCAGCTGACTGAGGTCAAGCAACTGCGCACCGCCCTCGGCGATGGCCCGGGCACCATTTTCGACCCGTGCCAGCGAGAGCAATTGATTGGCAAGGTGGGTCAAACGATCCGTGCCTTGGGCGACGGTTTCCAACGTACTGCGCCAGGTTTCGGGTTCAGTCGAGCGCAAGCCCAGCTCCAGTCGTGCCTTGAGCGCCGCCAATGGAGTACGCAGCTCATGGGCGGCATCGGCGATGAACTGCGCCTGACGCTCGAACTGCCCGCGCAAGCGCTCGGTAAAGTGATTGAGCGCGCGCACCAGTGGCCATAATTCGTGCTGCACTTCCACCAACGGTAATGGCCGCAGATCGTCCGACTGACGTTCTTCCACCGCGGTGCGCAAGCGCTCCAGCGGACGCAACGCGGCGCTGACCGCAAACCACACCAGCAACAACGCACCCACCGCCAGCATGCCCAGACGCAACAAGGTGTCCGCCGCCAGGCTGCGGGCCATGCTGACCCGCGCCTCATCGGTTTCCGCCACGCGGATTTCCGCCATGCCGTTCATGTTCGGCTCGCTCACGGGTTTGAGCAGGCTCACCACGCGCACGTTCTGCCCCTGGTACTTGGCGTTATAGAAACGCGCCAGTGCCGGATAGTCATCGGTGCGCGGCGTTCCCGGCGGCGGTGGCGGAAGGTTTTCGTAACCGGAGATCAGCTTCTGATTGATGTCGTTGACCAGGTAAAAAATCCGACCTGCGCTGTCGTAGGCGAAGGTGTCGAGGGCAACGTACGGTACGTCGGCGCTCAGCGTGCCGTCACGCTGGGAGACGCCCGCAGCGATGGTCCTCGCAGAGGCCAGCAAGGTCCGGTCATAGGCGGTGTCGGCAGCTTCGCGACCGTTCCAGTAAGCGCTCAAACCACTGGCCAACATCAACACCACCAGCAACAACGCCAGATTCCACAGCAACCGCCAGCGCAGGCTGCTGGGCTTATGCATCGCGGCTTTCCAGCAAGTAGCCGAGACCGCGGAAGGTCACGATGACCACCGGTTGGCCGTCTAGCTTTTTGCGTAGGCGATGGACATAGATCTCGATGGCGTCGGGGCTCGCCTCTTCGTCCAGTCCGAATACTTGCGAGGCCAGTTGCTCCTTGCTCATCACCCGGCCAGGACGGGCGATCAGCGCTTCAAGAACAGCCTGTTCGCGGGAGGTCAGGGTCAGCAACTCTTCGCCGAGGGTGAAGCGTCGAGTGTCCAGGTCATAGGCCAGCACACCGCAGCGCTGCAGGCGTTCACCACCGAGCACACTGCGGCGCAGCAAGGCTTTGACCCGGGCTTCGAGTTCGGTCAGTTCGAAAGGTTTGGCCAGGTAATCGTCAGCGCCGAGGTTCAGGCCGTGGACCCGATCCTTGACGTCGCTGCGGGCGGTCAACATCAACACCGGCAGGTTCTTGCCCCGCGCCCGCAGGCGCGCCAGCACTTCGAAGCCATCCATGCGCGGCAGGCCGACGTCGAGAATCGCCATGGCGTATTCCTCGCTGCTCAACGCCAGGTCCGCCGCTACGCCGTCGTGCAGCACATCCACGGTCAACCCGGTGCTCTTGAGCGCCTGGGCGACACTTTCGGCGAGCTGCAGATGGTCTTCGACGAGCAGAACACGCATGGATCTTTACCTCATTCAGGGATGGTCGACGCCATTCTTTGGCGCGGAGTTTACAGCCGCAACCGCCGCTGTGAAGCCCGAGAACCGTGAAAGTCTTCTGAAAGGTTAGCGAAAGGTTGGCCCGTTAGAGTCCAGCCACGGACAGTTTCGACTGCCCGTCGCTACCGCACATAGCGTACGAAAAACGCCTCGAAGCGTTTTCGCCAATAAGAACAATAAACGGAGTACTTCAAGATGCTGTCCATGCAGCTACAGGCTTGCCCGCCTGCTCGCTTTTCCCGCCTCAGCCACACCGCCCTTGCCAGTGCCGCCGCCCTCGCCGGCTTTTCGCCGTTGAGCCAGGCTGCCTTCTTCGAAGACAGTACGGCAACCCTCGAAACCCGCAACATGTATTTCAACCGCGACTTTCGCGACGGTACCAGCGCCCAGCAATCCAAGCGGGACGAATGGGCCCAGGGCTTCATGCTCAATCTGCAATCGGGCTACACCGACGGCGCCGTGGGGTTCGGTGTCGATGCGCTGGGCATGCTGGGGGTCAAACTCGATTCGAGTCCCGACCGCACCGGCACCGGCCTGCTGCCAACCCATGACGACGGCCGCGCGGCCGATGAGTACTCCAAGCTTGGCCTGACCGGCAAAGTGAAAATCTCCGCCACGGAACTTAAAATCGGCAGCCTGATTCCGGAACTGCCGATCCTCAAGCCCAACGACGGGCGCATCCTGCCGCAGACCTTCGAAGGCGGCCTGCTGACCTCCAAAGAGATCAAGAACCTGACCTTCACCGGCGGGCGTCTGGAGAAAGCCAAGGACCGCGACAGCACCGACTTCGAGGACATCGCCCTCAACAACAAGAACAGCCGCTTCGCTGGCACCGCAACCGGCAAGCATTTCGACTTTGGCGGCGTGGACTACAAGTTCACCGACAAAATCACCGGCAGCTACCACTTCGCGCAACTTGATGAAGTCTACAACCAGCACTTCCTCGGTGTTGTCGCTTCGCAACCGTTCGGCCCCGGCACTTTCGGCACCGATCTGCGCCTGGCCATCAGTGATGACCAGGGCGCGGCCCGTGGCGGCAAGATCGACAACAAATCCCTCAACGGCTTGGTGAGCTACGCCTTGAGCGGGCATAAATTCAGCGCCGGCTATCAGCACATGTCCGGGGACAGCGCGTTCCCTTATGTCGATGGCAGTGACCCGTACCTGGTCAACTTCGTTCAGATCAACGACTTTGCCGGTGCCGAAGAACGTTCCTGGCAGGCACGTTACGACTTTGACTTCGCCAGGCTTGGGGTTCCCGGCCTGAGTTTCATGAGCCGTTACCTGAGCGGTGACAACATCAAGCTCAAGAACGGTGACGAAGGCAAAGAGTGGGAACGCAACACCGAAATCAAATACGTCGTACAAAGTGGCGCGCTCAAGGATGTAGCCGTGCGCCTGCGTAATGCCACTTACCGTTCCAACTACTCCGCTCGCGATGCCGATGAAGTGCGTCTGCTGGTGAGCTATAGCGTTGCCCTTTGGTAATTGATTGAACCGCCGAAGCCAAAAAGATCGCAGCCTTCGGCAGCTCCTACATATCCATACAACAAAAAAATCTGTGGAGAACCCAATGAATTTGTCACTGCGTAAGTTTGCTCTCACCGCTAGCGCCCTGCTGTTCGCCGGCCAATTGCTCGCCGAACCCAAACGCCCGGAATGCATCGCCCCGGCCTCGCCCGGCGGCGGTTTCGACCTGACCTGCAAACTGGCGCAAAGCGCGCTGGTGAACCAGAAACTGCTGACCAAACCGATGCGCGTGACCTACATGCCCGGCGGTGTCGGCGCGGTGGCGTACAACGCGGTGGTCGCTCAGCGTCCAGCCGACGCTGGCACGTTGGTAGCGTGGTCCAGCGGTTCGCTGTTGAACCTGGCCCAAGGCAAGTTCGGCCGTTTTGATGAAAACGCCGTGCGCTGGCTGGCGGCGGTTGGAACAAGCTATGGCGCCATCGCGGTGAAAAGCGATTCGCCTTACAAGACCCTGGACGATCTGGTTCAGGCGTTGAAGAAAGATCCGAGCAAAGTGGTAATCGGCTCCGGCGGCACCGTCGGCAGCCAGGACTGGATGCAAACCGCGCTGATCGCCAAGGCTGCCGGGATCAACCCGCGCGACCTGCGTTACGTCGCCCTCGAAGGCGGCGGTGAAATCGCCACCGCCCTGCTCGGCGGCCACATCCAGGTCGGCAGCACCGACATCTCCGACTCCATGCCGCACATCCAGAGCGGCGACATGCGCCTGCTGGCCGTGTTCTCCGAGAAGCGACTGGACGAGCCGGAAATGAAAGACATTCCGACCGCCAAAGAGCAAGGCTACGACATCGTCTGGCCGGTGGTTCGCGGCTTCTACCTCGGGCCAAAGGTTAGCGACGAAGACTACGCCTGGTGGAAAGACGCCTTCGACAAGCTGCTGGCGTCCGAGGAGTTCGCCAAGCTGCGCGATCAACGTGAGCTCTTCCCGTTCGCCATGACCGGCCCGGAGCTGGACACCTACGTGAAGAAGCAGGTGGCGGACTACAAAGTGCTGGCCAAAGAGTTCGGCCTGATTCAGTGATCGCCTCTGTCTAGCGGCTGCGGCCCCCGTTCTGCGGGGCCGCGGCACAGGAGTTTCCCATGCTCTTACAACGCATTTTTGCTTCGATGCTGTTGGTGGCCTGTCTCAGCCTGGTGCTGATGGCCTGGCCCTACCAGGCACCTTTTTCCTACGAACCGATCGGACCACGGGCCTTCCCCCTGTTGATGCTGGGGCTGATGGGTTTGGGGTTGGTTTACATGGTGTATCGCCCCTCGCCGATCAAACACACCGATGATGATCCGCCGATGGATCGCGAAACCCTGAACAAAATCGGCCTTTGCGTGTTGTTGTTGCTGATCTTTGCCGGGCTGTTCGAACCACTGGGTTTCATCCTCAGCAGCATGCTGATTGGCATTCCGATGGCGCGCCTGTACGGCGGACGCTGGTTGCCGAGCGCGGTGATCATCAGCCTGATGAGTATCGGTCTGTACCTGCTGTTCGACAAAGTCATGGACGTGCCACTGCCTCTGGGCCTGCTCGACGTTCTGGAGAACTGATATGGATACGCTTGGTTATTTGAGTCACGGCTTCGGCGTCGCATTGACCCCTTACAACCTGGTGACCGCACTCAGCGGCACGCTGATCGGCACCGTCGTCGGCCTGCTCCCCGGCCTGGGTCCGATCAACGGCGTGGCGTTGCTGATCCCGATCGCCTTCGCCCTCGGCCTGCCACCGGAGTCGGCGTTGATCCTGCTGGCCGCGGTTTATCTGGGTTGCGAGTACGGCGGCCGGATCAGTTCGATTCTGCTGAACATTCCGGGCGAAGCCTCCACCGTGATGACCACCCTCGACGGCTACCCGATGGCCCGTCAAGGGATGGCTGGGGTTGCGTTATCGCTATCGGCGTGGAGTTCGTTCATCGGCGCTTTCATTGCGACTTGCGGGATGGTGGTGTTCGCGCCGATTCTGGCGAAATGGGCGATTGCCTTCGGTCCGGCGGAATATTTCGTACTGATGGTGTTCGCGATTGTCTGCCTCGGCGGCATGGCGGGTGATCGACCGCTCAAGACGTTTATTGCGGCGCTGATCGGTCTGTTCCTGTCGACGGTCGGCATTGATGCCAACAGTGGTGTCTACCGCTTCACCGGTGACAACATCCACCTCACCGATGGCATTCAGTTCGTGGTGCTGGTGCTGGGTCTGTTCTCGATCAGTGAAATCCTCTTGCTGCTGGAAAAAACCCACCGTGGCCAGGAAGCGTTCCAGGCCACCGGTCGCATGATGTTCAACTTCAAGGAGGCCGCGTCGGTGTTCTGGGTGAACATGCGTTGCGGGGTGCTCGGGTTCATCATGGGCGTATTGCCCGGTGCCGGCGCGACACTGGCCAGCGCCGTGGCTTACATGACCGAGAAACGTATCGCGGGTCCAAGCGGAAAATTCGGACAAGGCGATAAGCGTGGTCTGGCCGCTCCGGAAACCGCCATCGGCGCTGAAGCCTGCGGCGCTCTGGTGCCAATGCTGACGCTGGGTGTTCCGGGTTCGGGCACGACGGCGGTGATGATCGGCGCACTGTCGCTGTACAACATCACCCCCGGTCCACTGCTTTTTCAACAGCAACCGGACATCGTCTGGGGCCTGATCGCTTCGTTGTTTGTCGCCAACATCATGCTGGTGATCCTCAACATTCCAATGATCCGCATCTTCACCCGCATCCTCGCCGTGCCGAACTGGGCGCTGGTGCCGATGATCGCGATCATTACCGCCATCGGCGTTTTCGCGGTGCATGCCACCACCTTCGACCTGTTCCTGATGATCGGCATCGGCATCTTCGGCTACATTTTGCGTAAGCTGGATTTTCCGTTGTCGCCAGTGTTACTGGGCTTCATCCTCGGAGGCTTGATGGAACAGAACCTGCGCCGAGCCTTGTCGATCTCCAACGGCTCACTGGAGATTCTCTGGTCGAGCGGGATCACCATGGGTGTCTGGGCGTTGATCGTCGTGATGCTGCTGGTGCCGATCCTGCGGATCTGGCGCAAACGTTCGGTCGCCCGGCGCGTTATCGCCGATGTCTGATCGAACACCCTTCAAAGCCTGGTGGGGAACTCCGCTGGTCGGTCTGCTGGGCGGTTACCTGGCCAGCCAGATCGGCTGGCCACTGCCGTGGATGGTCGGCTCGTTGCTGGCGATCATCCTGGTGCGTTGCCTGACCCCCTGGCAATTGGCGGAAATCCCTGGCGGCCGCAAGTGCGGCCAGTGGATTGTCGGTATCGGGATCGGCCTGCACTTCACCCCGGTGGTGATGGAGCAGGTCCTGAGCCACTTCGGTTTGATCTTCTTCGGTGCGTTGGTCACCAGCCTGTCGGCCGTGGTCGGGGTCTGGTTGATGCGGCGCACCGGTGAAGATCGCGCCACCGCGTTCTTTTCCAGCATGCCCGGCGGCTCCGGGGAGATGGTCAACCTCGGCGCGCGTAACGGCGCTGTGCTCAGTCGTGTTGCGGCGGGGCAAAGTCTGCGGGTGTTGGTGGTGGTGCTGTGTGTGCCGGCGGCGTTCAAGTATTTGTTGGGTGACGGCGCGCCGTTGTCCCATGCCACTTCCGTTGACTGGCGCTGGCTGGCGATTCTGTTCCCGGCGGGCGCCCTGCTTGCTTGGGGTTGGCAGCGGTTGCGTCAACCCAATCCGTGGCTGTTCGGGCCGTTGCTGGTGAGTGCGGCGGTGAGCATTGGCTGGGATCTGCACATCAGTTTGCCCAACGGCGGCAGCCAGATCGGCCAATGGATGATTGGCAGCGGGTTGGGGTGTCACTTCAATCGGCAGTTTTTCCGGCGTGCGCCTTCTTTTATGGGACGGACCTTGATCGGCACGGTGCTGACCATGTTGATCGCCACGTTGGCGGCATTGGGGTTGAGTGCGCTGACGCATTTGGATTTGCGTTCGCTGACGTTAGGCATGATGCCCGGCGGGATTGCGGAGATGAGCCTGACGGCGGAGACATTGCAATTGTCCGTACCGCTGGTGACGGCAATGCAGGTGATGCGGCTGTTGTTTGTGTTGTTTCTGGCGGAGCCGTTGTTCAAGTATTGGAATCGGCAGCCGGATTCTGTCTGAAAGACTGAGTCGCCCCCTTCGCGAGCAGGCTCGCTCCCACAGGGTTCGCGTGATCCTTGTGGGAGCGAGCCTGCTCGCGAAGGGGCCAACTCGGTCAACGCATCAAACTGGCGGCAACCGCCACTCAATCGGCGTCTCGCCATTCTGCTCAAGAAACTTATTGGTTCGACTGAAGTGCCCGCACCCGAGAAAGCCACGATAAGCGGACAGCGGCGACGGATGCACCGAGGTCAGCACCAGATGCTTGGTGGCATCGATCAGTTTCTGCTTGCTCTGGGCATGCGCGCCCCAAAGCAGGAACACCAGATGTGACTGGTGTTCGCTGACCACTTCGATAATCCGATCGGTAAAGTGTTGCCAGCCTTTGCCCGCATGGGCGGTGGCGGTGGCGCGTTCCACGGTCATGGTGGTGTTGATCATCAGCACGCCCTGGTCAGCCCAGCTTTGCAGGCAGCCGTGGGTCGGGATGTCGATGTTCAGATCGCGTTTCAACTCTTTATAGATGTTCACCAGCGACGGCGGCGCCGGTACGCCCGGTTGCACCGAAAAGCACAAGCCGTGGGCCTGTCCCGGACCGTGGTACGGGTCCTGGCCGAGGATGACGACTTTGACTTTATCCAGCGGCGTCGAATTGAGCGCGTTGAAAATCATCGGTCCTGGAGGGTAAATTTCCTTGCCGGCCGCGCGCTCCTCTTGCAGGAAGTTACGCAACTCTGCCATGTAGGGCTGGTCGAATTCGGCACGCAGTGCCTCCTTCCAGCTCGGTTCGAGTTTGATACGGTCGTCAGCAGTCATGGTTACATCCGGCAAAAACAATGGGGCGAACCCTAGGAAAGCCCATCACGCTTGTCAATTGCTCTGACGCAGATCCGGCACTTTCCTGTACAGCGATCATACTGAACGCTCAAATTCCCGATCGAGGTCACGATGAATCTGCACTTCGAAGAACTCACTGGCACCGACGGCGCACGCATCGGAGTCGCCAGCCTGGATGCCGAAAAGTCCCTCAATGCCCTGTCCTTGCCGATGATCAACGCCTTGCGCGATCAACTGGACGTCTGGGCCAAAGAACCGCAAATCGTCTGCGTCGTGTTGCGCGGCAACGGTGCCAAAGCCTTTTGCGCCGGTGGCGAAGTACGCAGCTTGGTGGAAGCCTGTCGCGCCCATCCCGGCGAAGTGCCGCCGCTGGCCGCGCATTTCTTTGCGGCGGAATATCGCCTGGACTTCAATCTGCATACTTACCCCAAACCGCTGATCTGCTGGGGGCATGGCTATGTGCTCGGCGGCGGCATGGGACTGCTGCAAGGGGCGAGCATCCGGATTGTCACGCCGAGCAGCCGCCTGGCGATGCCGGAGATCAGTATCGGTTTGTACCCGGATGTCGGGGCCAGTTGGTTTCTGTCCCGCCTGCCCGGCAAGCTCGGATTGTTTCTCGGCCTGACCGGCGCCCATATGAACGGTCGCGATGCGATCGATCTGGACCTGGCCGACCGTTTCCTGCTCGATGAACAGCAGGAAGAGCTGATGGAAGGCCTGCTGCAGTTGAACTGGCAGGAACAGACGCCGATGCAGCTCAACAGCCTGCTCAAGGCGTTGCAGCAGGAAGCGATCGCGCAAATGCCTGAAGCCCAGTGGCTACCGAGACGGCAGCAGATCGATGAGCTGCTGGATGTCAGTGACGTGCGCTGCGCCTGGAAGGCCATCAGCCAGTTGCGCGACAACACGGATCTGCTGCTCAGCCGTGCCGCGAAAACCATGAGCGAAGGCTCGCCCCTGACCGCTCATCTGGTGTGGGAACAGATTGCCCGCGCCCGGCACATGTCGCTGGCGCAAGTCTTTCAGATGGAATACACCATGAGCCTCAACTGCTGCCGTCATCCTGAGTTCAGCGAAGGCGTGCGTGCACGGTTGATCGACAAGGATCAAAAACCGCATTGGCACTGGCCAGACATCAATAATCTGCCGGATGCAGTGGTAGACGCGCATTTCCACAAGGCCTGGGAAGGCCGGCATCCTCTGGCCGATCTGTAGGAATACTGAAATCCGGGCATAAAAAAAGCGGCGCTTCATGCGCCGCTTTTTCATGAGTGTTTAACGGTGGCCGCCTCGGCCATCGTGATCGCCGCGACCGTTGTGGTCGCCCCTTCCGCCACGGTTGTCGCGTCCACCATGGCCGCCGCGATAGTCGTTGTTTCTACCGCGGTTACGGCCGTCCCAACTGCCACGGTTATGGCCATCCCAGCCGCGATTCTGATGAGCCCGGTAATCGGCTCGTGGCGACGACTGGTAATAGCGTGGTGCCGGTTGATAAACCCGCGGCTGATGGTAATACCGCGGCGTTGGCTGGTAATACCGCGCTGGCGGGGCGTAGTACCGGCGTGGTTGCGTGTAATAACCGCCGCCACCTGAGTAGTAAGGCCCGCCACCGGAATAATAGGCTGGCGAGGTATAGACCTCGGAACTGTAGTAGCTGGCTCCTCCATCGGAATAAGGCACGCATGCACCAAGTGACAATCCCAATACAGCAATCAGAAGAATTCGCAGATACATGGCGGCCTCCTGGACCGCGAGTGAGCCACACCAGCGACGCTGGTAGGCGACAGTCAATTATTCGGTGACTGTCGAAAGATCAGACATCGTTTTCCAAATCTGGTGCGTTCCCGAAACAGATTGAAACAAGTCACCGATGAAAGGTTTTTCATCCATTCACCCGCTGATTAGTGGTGACCACCACGATATCCACCTCCGTAATAACGTGGCGAATGTCCGCTCCAACAGTAGTAACGATAGCCGCCTGCGTGACTGGGTGGTAAACGGCGAGCAAGATCCCGAAAAAATGACCCGCTACCTCAACGAGGTCATGACCCACTACGGCGCCTACACCGCATTTTTCGTCTCCAACACCAGCCTCACCTACTACCACGCCAAGGGCGTACTCAAACAGGTCAAAGTCACTGAACCCCGCGATGCGTGGTATTTCCGCGTACGAGACATGGCCGATCCCTACGAGATCAATGTCGACCCGGACCTTGCCAACAAGGACAACCTGACCTTCTTCATCAACTACAAGGTCTACGACTACAACAACCGTTTCATCGGCGCGGCCGGCGTCGGTCTGACGGTGGATGCGGTGATCAAGCTGATCGACAAGTATCAGCAGCGCTATCAACGCAGCGTGTTTTTTGTCGACAACTTCGGGCGCCTGGTACTGACGGGCGCCGAGGGTGGCCCAGAAGGCGCGCGGATCGGGCGGACCCTCGGCGAGCTCGACAGCATGAAGGACCTGGTCAGCCAACTGCCCAAACCTCACAGCGGTAGCTACGAATATTCCGTCCGGGGCCAGGGACATTTCCTCAATGTGCGTTTCATTCCGGAGCTGAACTGGTACTTGTTCGTCGACAAACGCGAAGACGGCGCCCTCAGTGAAATCCGCCAATCGCTGTACCTCAACCTCTTGATCTGCCTGATCGTCATGCTGATCGTGCTGATCCTGCTCAACCGGGTGATCAAGCGCTACCAGGGCAAGATCCAGGCCCAGGCGATCCTCGCCAGCCTGACCCAGTTGCCGAACCGCCGCGGTTTCGACCTGTTGGCGGCGCAAGCCATGCACGAAGCCCAGCGCGAGCCCAAACCGCTGACCGCGTTGCTGCTGGATCTGGACCATTTCAAGGTCTTGAACGACACCTACGGTCACCTTGCCGGCGATCAGGTGCTGATCGGCTTTGCACGGGGTCTGCAGAGTTGCCTGCGGCACTCCGACATTGTCTGCCGCTGGGGCGGTGAAGAATTCATCGTGCTACTCAAGGACACTGACGGTGAGACCGGTCTGATGATCGCCGAGAAAATTCGTCAGCATGTCGAGCAACAGCGTTATGCCTACGACGATAAGGCCTTGCAGCTGACCGTCAGCATCGGCCTGACCACCCTGCAGACCGATGACACCTTGCACACGCTGCTCTCGAGGGCTGATCATGCGATGTACCGGGCCAAGCAAGCCGGCCGTAACCGCACCTGCGTGGAAATGCTTCACTCCAGTTATGAATAACCCGACATGATCAAGCCTTACCTCTGCCCGGCGTGCGGCGCCGCCAATGACTGTAGCCTGGCCGACCCGCGAACCGCCGATCGGGCCTGCTGGTGCTACGGCGTCAGCATCGACCCGGCCGTGCTCGAAGCGCTGCCGGCCGGACTGCGCGACATATCCTGTTTGTGCCCCGGCTGCGCTCAGGTCGAGGCGCAGTTGCAAGCATCCGCCCTGCCGATCACGTAAGATGCGCGGCCCGTTTCCCACCGACCTCTAGCCATGCGCATTGACCGTTTCCTCAGCAACCTGCCGCGCTTCAACCGTAAGCAGGTGCGTCTGTTGCTGGTGGAAAAGCGCGTCAGGATCGACGGAAAAGTCGTCAGCGACCCTCACGCCGAAGTCCTGGAATTCAGCCGCGTGGAAGTCGACGATGAGCTGCTGCAAGTCGGCAAGCCTGCACGCTACTTCATGCTGCACAAACCGTCTGGCTGCGTCAGTGCCACCCGCGATCCGCAACACCCGACCGTGCTCGACCTGATCCATGAGCCGGACAAGGATGAGCTGCACATCGCCGGCCGGCTGGATTTCAATACCACCGGTCTGATGCTAATCACCAACGACGGCAGCTGGTCGCGACGCTTGACCCAGCCGCAAACCAAACTGCCCAAAGTTTATTACGTCGAGACCGAACGGGACATCGGCCCGGAGTATGCAATCGCATTCATCGAGGGGCTGTACTTCGCCTTTGAGGATCTCACCACCCAACCCGCCGAGTTGGAGCTACTCGGGGCAAAGTCGGCGCGGCTGAGCATTGTCGAAGGTCGGTATCACCAGGTGAAGCGGATGTTCGGCCATTTCGACAACAAGGTGCTGCGCCTGCACCGCGAAAGCATGGGCCCGCTGGTGCTCGACAGCGCCCTGAAACCGGGCGAGTACCGCGCATTACGCACCGAAGAGATTCAATTGATCTAAGCAGGCGACCGCTCAGCAGAAGTTGTCGAACAATTTACGAAAGATACTTGCGCGATGACGTGACCCCTGCTTGAATCAGGACGTCGGCCGAAATGTGACCGGCGAGTCACAATATACTTCCAAGAAACTTTTTGCCGGTAGAGAACCCTCAGGTTCCGCCTCCCCCGGCAGACTGCCCGCCAATAACAATACCCGTCGACCGGACTGCAATGGATCGACATGGGCCTCTCAAATTCCAGGCGTATGCCTACCTGTCACAAAGCTCGTGCAATCTGATTTGCACGCATACCCGCTTGCCAGGAGTCTTATGACATGAGGCCAGAAATCGCTGTGCTGGATATACAGGGTCAGTATCGGGTTTACACGGAGTTCTATCGCGCAGACGCCGCAGAGAAGACCATTATTCTGGTCAACGGCTCGATGGCCACGACTGCGTCGTTTGCACAAACCGTGAAAAACCTTCACCCGCAGTTCAATGTGGTTTGCTACGACCAGCCCTACGCGGGCAAGTCGAAAGCCCACAACCTGCATGAGAAATTGCTGACCAAGGAAATCGAAGGGCAGATCCTCCTGGAGCTGATCGACCACTTCGCCGCCGAACACGTGCTGTCGTTTTCCTGGGGTGGCGCCGCGACCCTGGTCGCCCTGGCCCACCAGCCACGACGCATCGAGAAAGCCGTGATCAGCTCGTTCTCCCCGGAGATCAACGCGCACATGCTCGACTACCTCGAGCGCGGCATCGATTACCTCGGCAGCCGGGACGGTGACCGGGTCGGCAACCTGGTGAACAGCACCATCGGCAAACACCTTCCGACACTGTTCAAGCGCTTCAATTATCGGCACGTCAGTTCCCTGGCTGAGCATGAATACGGGCAGATGCACTTCCACATCAGCGATCTGTTGCACAGTGATCGCCAGTGCTTCTTCAAAGCCGCGGAGAAAATCAACGTGCCGGTGCTGTTCATGAACGGCGAATGGGACGAGTACACCGCTGCCGACGGCGCTCAACTGTTCGCCAACCATGTGCAACACGCTACTTTCACCACCCTGCAGGCCACCGGCCATTTTCTCGACATGGAACACAAAGCTGCTTGCCGAGATAGCCGCAACGCATTGCTGGGCTTTCTGAAACCTTCGCAACACGAAAGTCGACCGCGTTATCACTACGTCCAGGACCAACATGCATTGGCCATCTGAAACAGCGTCATCGCGAGCAAGCTTCGCCCTACAGTGTTGAATGCATTTCCTGTAGGAGCAAGGCTTGCCCGCGATAGACCGCCACCTGGCTGTGTTTTGTTTCACCTGCGCTAAAGTCGTCCCACGCAAAGAAAAACTTCATTTCCACGCGCACATCTGGTACAAAGTCAGCCGCTCTGAGCGGGTGTCGTATAATGGCATTACTCCAGCTTCCCAAGCTGATAACGAGGGTTCGATTCCCTTCACCCGCTCCAATCGAATTTGGTCTCACGTCAGGAGGTTTTGACGGGAGACGCAGGAACACAAAAACCGGTCCGTTGTGACCGGTTTTTTTGTGCCCAGAATTTGGGGTGCCGGGGAACCTGCCAGGAGCATCAGACCGCATGCTTCCCGTCCCCATGCCTGAATGATATGCAGTGCTATACTTTTTTATGGTTTGAATGAAGCGTACAGCGTTCCCCACGGGTACTGATACCGACTGCAAGTCTCGACTGGCAGCTGCAAGACAAAAAAGGTCTACGGCAAGCACGAGATGGGAGGTGTGGCATGAATCGACACTATTACATCAGCAACAATCTCGACGATCTTGAAGCCGTTGAAAATGAACTGGAAGCGAGCGGCATCAATTCCGAACAAATTCATGTGCTCAGTGAACACGTTGCCGAAGTTGAACAACATCACCTTCACGAAATTAACTCGTTAATGGAACAGGATGTTGTCCACTCTGGCGAAATTGGTGCAGTGATCGGTGTGCCACTCGCGGCGCTGGTTCTTGGCGGCGCCTATTGGCTGGGCTGGACCGAATCCGCCGCAGGCTGGATGCCTTTTATCTTTCTTGCCATTGTTGTATTTGGCTTCTGCATCTGGGAAGGCGGTTTTTTTGGTATCCAGGTGCCAAACACTCACTTCAGCAGTTTTAAACAGGTGGTATCAGAGGGAAAACATATTTTCTTCGTAGATGTCGAGCCGGATCAGGAGTCGTTATTGGACGGGGTTATCGGACATCACCCAACGCTGGAGATTGCCGGCACGGGAACTGCCGCCCCCCACTGGACAGTAGCCTGGCAGCACAAATGGCATCAGTTCAAGCGAGTGATCTCGGGTTAGACCCTGGAGACTGAAGGCCATCCGGAAGCTGCTTATTGGCCGAAGGAAATGACCCGACTGAGGAAAACATAGTCCGCCTCGGTGGCCATCAGTCCGACGAGTACCAGCAAACACAAAGGTGGCAACAGTATGGCGTAGACCAGGGCCAACCGTTCCCAGGCCATATGCATGAAGATGGAGACAATTAAACCTGCCTTCAACAACATGAAAGTGATAATCAGGGACCATCGAAGGTAACCCTGGAAGTGGAAATAGTCGACAAGGTACGACAGCGTGCTGAGGACGAATAACAGCCCCCAGATTTTAAGGTACAAGCTGATTGGATGTTGCTGACCCTGAGCATGTGCCATCACGCGTGCTCCTCTACCATAAATAGAAGAAAGCAAAAATAAACACCCACACCAAATCCACGAAGTGCCAGTAAAGCCCGGCTATCTCGACGTTCTGATAGTTTCCGGAGCGCTCATAATCTCCCCGCCATACTTTCAGCGCCACAATGCTGAGGTAGATGGCGCCGATTGACACATGCAGTCCGTGGAAACCGGTAATCATGAAAAAACTGGCTCCAAACTGCGCCGCCCCCATAGGGTTCCCCCAGGGACGCACCCCTTCTGCGATGAGCTTGCTCCATTCGAATGCCTGCATGCCGACGAAGGTCACACCCAAGGCAGCGGTCGCCAGCATCAGGGCAGCGGTTTTCGCACGATCACGGCGATAGGCGAAATTGACTGCCATGGCCATGGTGCCGCTGCTACTGATCAGCACAAAGGTCATGATAGCGATCAGAATAAGTGGGATCGCCTGACCGCCGATCGTCAATGCGAACACTTCACTGGGGTTCGGCCAGGCGGTGGTGATGGTCATGCGGACCGACATGTAGCCGGTTAAAAAACAGGTGAATATAAAAGTATCGCTGAGCAGGAATATCCACATCATCGCCTTGCCCCAGGAGACCTGCTTGAAAGCCTCTCTATCCGAGGACCAGTCGCTGGCGATGCCCTGCCATCCCGGTGCAGGCAGCGAGCTGGGTGGATTGGATGAACTGGACTCGCCTGGGGTGGTTGAATGCGATGCCATGGCTTTTCACCTCAGGCCGCAGAATCTGGCGATGGCTTCATAGGTTTCCGGTGTGCTGGTTAGCAGCGCGAATAGCACGAACCAAAGACCCAGTAAGTAATGCCAATAGATGGCACACAGTTCTACGCTGGTGCTGAGTTGCGGCAACGGCACGCGCTGCAGGAATTTAGCAACGATTATGCCCCAGGCTATGAGCCCGCCCAGCAGGTGGAGCGCATGCATGCCGGTCAACAGGTAGAAGAAGCTGTTGGCCGGATTGCTGGCGAGAAAGTACCCCCAGGCGACAAACTGCTGCCAGACCCAGAGCTGCCCCGCCAGAAAAGCAATGGCGAATACGCCCGCCAATGCAAAGCCAATCACAGTTGCACCCAGTCGAGCCTGTCGGGCCGCCATACGCGACCACTGCAGTGCGACGCAACTGAACACCAGAAAAGCCGAATTCAGCCATAACTGCCAGAGATTGGCTAACGGCGCCAAGGGCTCTGTCAGGGGTAGCCAGTCGTTCATTTGTGAACGGGCGATAAAGGCGAGCAAGAAGAGAAAGAATAGCGAGCTCACCACGACCAGAAATAAGCGCAGGCCTATTCTTGCGGTTTGGTTTCGATCGGCACCCTCGCCGGCCTGAATACCCTCCGGATCGCGATTCCAGCTGCCGCCGGGGTCAGCGCCGTCGGCGTTTCTCAATAGCAACTTGCTCATGTTTTAACGTCCGCTATCCTGATTCCGGCACTCAGTTGCCGCATGCGCTCCAGCTCCTCGGCGGAGACTGTTTGCGGAACGAAATCCTGTTCTATTCCCGGCACACTGTAGTCATAGGCCCAGCGATGCACGACCGGCAGCTTCGCGCCCCAGTTACCGTGTATCGGCGGGGTGTTCGGCGTTTGCCATTCCAGACTGGCCGCGCCCCAGGGATTACTGCCTGCGGGCTTGCCCTTAAACACACTCCAGGCCAGGTTGAACAGGAACAGCAGCTGGGAAACGCCAACGGCCAATGCGACCACCGTAATGAAGGCATTCAAATCTTGCGCCGACTGCGGGATGAACGCGTAGTTTTCATAGGCGTAGTAACGGCGTGGCATGCCCTGGAATCCCAGGTAGTGCATGGGGAAGAAGATGGCGTAGGTTCCCAGGAAGGTAATCCAGAAATGCAGCTTGCCCAGGGTGTCGTTCAACATGCGCCCGGTGACTTTCGGGAACCAATGATAAATGCCGCCGAACACCACCAGTACCGGTGCAACCCCCATCACCATATGAAAATGGGCTACGACGAAATAGGTGTCCGAGAGCGGAATATCCACGATCACATTGCCCAGAAACAAGCCGGTCAGACCGCCGACAAGGAAAGTGACGATAAAGGCCAGGGCAAACAGCATCGGCACGGTCAGATGTATGTCGCCCTGCCACAGGGTCAGCACCCAGTTGTAGACTTTCAGTGCGGTCGGCACCGCGATGATCAAGGTGGTGACGGCGAAGAAAAAGCCAAAGTAAGGGTTCATTCCGCTGACATACATATGGTGTGCCCAGACCACAAAGCTGAGTACGCCAATCGCCATAATGGCCCACACCATCATTCGGTAGCCGAAGATATTTTTACGCGCATGCGTGCTGATCAAGTCGGAGACCAGACCAAACGCAGGGAGAGCAACGATGTAGACCTCCGGGTGGCCGAAGAACCAGAACAGGTGTTGGAATAAGATCGGGCTGCCACCCTGGTGATCGAGCTGCTGCCCCAGCGAGATCATCGCCGGCATAAAGAAGCTGGTGCCCAACACCTTGTCAAACAGCATCATGACCGCACTGACGAACAACGCCGGGAAGGCCAACAAGGCCATGATCGAGGCCATGAAGATTCCCCATACGGAGAGTGGCATGCGAAACAATGTCATGCCGTGCGCGCGCGCCTGCAACACCGTGGTGACGTAGTTCAACCCGCCCATGGTGGTTGCGACAATAAAAATCGCCAGTGAGACGAGCATCAGGACGATGCCCCACTCGGTCCCCGGTGTCCCCTGAGTAATGGCCTGTGGCGGATAGAGCGTCCAACCCGCACCGGTGGGGCCGCCAGGGACAAAGAAACCGGCGAGCAACACTATTACCGCTAGCAAGTAGAACCAGTAACTCAGCATGTTGACATAGGGGAAGACCATGTCCCGGGCGCCCACCATCAGCGGGATCAGATAGTTACCGAAGCCACCCAGAAACAAGGCCGTCAGCAAGTAAATGACCATGATCATGCCGTGCATGGTCATCGCCTGATAGTAAGCACTGGCGTCCATGAACTCCAAAGTGCCGGGGAAGCCAATCTGTATGCGCATCAAGCCGGACAACACCACGGCGATAACGCCCACGAATATAGCCGTCAAGGAATATTGAACGGCTATGACCTTGTGGTCCTGACTCCAAATATATTTGGTCAGGAAACTCTTGGGTTCGTGCAGTGCTTCTGTTTCGGCTTGCTCCGCATAGGCCATCACGTCATCCTCCTGTCGAAGTTTCAGTGCATTCCTGGCTGCTTTACGACTACTTCCCTGGCTCCGCCTTGCTCGCATCAGCGTCGGCATTCGCTTTGGATTTGATAAAAGCGATCAGTGCGTTCAACTCCTGATCACTCGGGGTAAAGGCCGGCATGACGGCTGCGTAGCCCTTGACGATTTTGGCACCGGGATTAACAACCGAATCTTTTATATAGCCCTCATCGGCCTTTATCGTCGAACCGTCGGCAAGGGTTACGGTCTCGCCATACAGGCCCTGCCAGCTGGGGCCGATACCCTTGCTACCATCGACACTGTGGCAGGCCAGACAGCCGAGCGACTGAGCCAACCTCTGTCCCTGTGCCGCCAAGTCGTCACCTGGGCTCGACGCTTCGCCGGAAGTAGGTTCGTCGTCTTGCTGCCCGGCACCGAGTGATTTGATCAGGGCGACGAGAGCACCCAGTTCATCGTCATTGAGAGTATAGGCCACCATGACCGGCGGGTAGCCCTGTACCAGTCGGGCCTTCGGATCGAGGATCGACTCTTTCAGGTAGGCGTCATCGACCAGCACACTGGTGCCATCGGCAAGCTGTTCAGTGCGACCGTACAGCCCCTTCCATCCCGGGCCGAGGCTGGCACTGCCATCCTCGCTATGGCAGGCACTGCAACCGTGGTTTTCGACCAACAGGCGACCTTTTTCCAGCACGCTGTCCCGACTGGGCTTGGCAGCGGTCGTTAATGTCTGCGCAAAAGTCGGTTGGCTGTTCAGCCATTGATCGAAGGCGCCCTGTTCTTCCACGATCATATGGCCGCGCATGTTGTAATGGCCTACGCCACAATATTCAGCGCACAGGACTTCATATTTTCCGGTCTTGGTTGGCGTAAACCAAAAGTGCGACACCATTCCTGGCACCATGTCCATCTTGCTGCGAATTTGCGGCACATAGAAATTGTGCAGCACATCTTTGGAACGCAGTAAAACTTTTACCGGCTGATTGAGCGGAAGGCGAACTTCATTGTTTCTTATAAGTACATCGTCCTGCCCAGCGGGATCCTTGGGATCAAGGCCGAGGGGATTGACGGAATCAACAAACTTAATTTCCGACTTTCCCAATGTCCCGTCTTTGCCGGGAAAACGGAAGGTCCACTGCCACTGCTGGGCGACCACTTCAAGTTCATAAGCATTTTTCGGCACCCGGATGAAATCACTGTAATCAACCAGACCTGGCGCCAACATCGCGGCAATACCTACCGAGGTCACGATAATTAACCAGAATTCCAACTTTTTACTTTCTGGCTGGTAGGCCGCCTTGGCACCCTCCTTGTGGCGAAAACGCATCACGGCTACCGCCATAAATACCGTGATGGCAATGAAAAATATTCCGCTAATGATCAGGGTGATGAACAGGGTGGTGTCTATTGACCCCCAGTTGGAAGCTACCGGCGTCGCATGCCAGGGCGCTAATAGATGGAACAGCACTGATGCAATAACGATTAGTACAAGAATAATTGCCATTGCCATTTTGCTTTCATCCTATTCCTGTTACTCATCGGTATGCATAAGCATCGCCACAGAACAACATCGTCAAATCAATATTAATTTGACGCCAAAACAGGCTAGACAAATACCACCTATCTTCGTGGCAAAGTCCGCAGGAAGTATAGTTCATGGCCGGAACAAGCGCTTTCCCTGAAAAGCCTTGTTGCCTGGATATTCCAACTTCAGCGTCAACTTGATCACTTGAAACCTATTCGCTATATATAACTGTAACTATTCAGCAACACATCTCGCCTGAACGACACATCGAGTAAGCGAGGTCCGGTTGCCAGCTATAATCAGGTCAGATTACGGAAGGCAAAGATCGGCTAAAAGCGCCCACAAAGATCCTCGCCTATGCATAGCGGTCAGACAAGTGACGGCCAAGAGCTATAGAGTCCAGCCGTCCACAACGGAGATTTCGTCATGAGTGCCTTGACGATCGAAGGCTGGTGCAAAGTCAACGGAGAACAAAAGTCGACTCCGATGGGTGAAATCCATTTGTACGTCGATGGCCCCCTCCATCTGGGTCTGGAGCAAGCTGAAGAACGCCTGCAGAAGACCCATGAGCGTGAAGCCATGGTCGATGTCGACATGAGCACACTGGAATTGATCTTGCCAGAGGGATACGGCCCTTTGTCCGACTGCCAAATGCGCGTCTATATACACAACGAGCGCGGTCAGTTCCATTTGGTCGGGCATCGAGCGAGTGATGGAAGCTTGATCTATAGCAACGCGGTTTTGATTGATCAGCTGATTGACGCCTAGCTACGACGGAATTCTTGGCCATTGGTACGCGAAAGGGACAGACGAAAAGAGCGGGATCTGTCCCTTTTTCATTAACGCATCAGCGCGTCGCAACGATAAACAACCGTGGGAACGGCAGCAGCACTGAACCATCGGCCAACGGCGGATAGGCCAGTTCGATTGCCGCTTGATACTGCTTGAGATACTGCGCCCGCTCCGCCTCATCCAACGGATCAAGAAACGGCCGCAATCCGCTGCCCTTGAACCACTCGACCACACCAGACGCGCCGCCAGCAAGTGGATGATGGTAAGTCGTGCGCCACACATCGACACGGGAACAGTGGGCTCGCAGCATCGAGTAATAACCACTGGCATCTGCCATCTCCGTCCGCTGCCCGGCGGCGCCCGCCAGTTTGCCAACCCATGGACCATCGGCTGCAACTTCGCGCATCAAGCGATGCGAAGGTTCGTTGAGATTGTCCGGCATCTGGATCGCCAGGCTGCCACCAGACGCCAGCTTGCTCGCCAGTGCAGGCAGCAACTTCGCGTGATCAGGTAGCCACTGCAACACCGCGTTAGCGAAAATCACATCGAACGGGCCGTTTTCGTTCCAGGTATCAATATCAGCCGTATCGAATTGCGCCTGCGGCAAGCGCTTGCGGGCGGCGTCGATCATATCGGTCGAACTGTCCAAACCACGCACCGCGGCATTGGCGAAGCGATCAACCAGCAACTCGGTCGAATTACCTGGGCCGCAACCTATGTCGATTGCAGAGCGCGCTTCCACAGCGGGGATCGCGGCCAGCAGGTCACGGGCGGGACGTGTGCGTTCATCTTCAAAAGCGACGTATTGTTTGGCGGACCAACTCATTGCGTTCTCCTGTAGGTGCGTTGTTGTAGCAAGAGGCGGAAAACCGGTTCGCTACGATACCTCGACCGGTGCGCTCTGCCCTATCCGACCTATGGCGAAAGCGGTCAATTAACCCGCCAACACCCACGGGACCAAACGTACAAAGAAGATTTGAATGAGCATTTTTTTATCGCAAAATCTTCTGAAGTCATAACCAAACCGACCGTTCGTCGAACTAAAAGCCAAGCAATTTTGACAGCCTAAAATTCACATCTATAGTCCAATCGCGGCCCGTCGGAAGGAACCCGAACCCGTTAGTTTGCACGCAAGGAGCAAGGCCAGCTCATGCCCGTGACAGGTGGGTTCCGCCCGTAGTGTTTTCGCAACGGCCGTAAGGCAAGCAAGCGTTGTTGTGCCTGAAAAGTAACCAGGCATTCACTATGAACAAGGAGCTTTACTATGTCTCGAGTCACGGATGTACTTGTTTCAATCGACACTGAAACCATTCTGAAAAACTACCCGAACATCAGCAAAAACCCTGCCTCGCCGACATTAATCGACGTCAATCATGTGTACATGGTGACCAATCAGAACAACGTGGTCAGCGGCCAGGCCGGTGGCGAACTTAACTTGAGAGCCCAGGTAGGCGACTTGATTCGCTGGCGTGAAACCAGTCTGTCGCAGAGCTTCGAGACTGCAGTGATTTTCTACAAGTTCGTTGGCAATGTCGGCAACGAGTTGATCTCCACACCCACGCCCCGCAAGGCTACAGCGTGCGTTGCCGTCCCCAACACCAGCAACCCGTCGGTGCCGAGCTGCCAGAAAGTCGATAACCATTACTGGTCTTCGGAAACACTTTCGTGCGGTAGCGTGACCTACCACTTCCATTTCCTGATCGTTGATCGCGACTGCAAGATCGTAGGCTGCTGCTCGTGGGATCCGTTCATTACCATCCGTAACTGACGATGACCAGGCCCCTTGGCGACGAGGGGCCTACCGAGTTCGTTGCCGCTTCGGCCGGGACGGGATGTCTTGCTTGAACCGATGCGGCTGCCGTCTTGAATCAACATCATGAAAGGAATCCATGATGACTTCCGAACCGATTACCTCCCCCTCGACGAGTATCGCGCCAGCCAATAATGTGCTGCTGATCGTCGATGCCGAATCACTGCTTTCACGCTATCCGCAACCCAGTCTTGAGCCGCAAAACCCGACCGAAGTTGAAGAAGGTTTCATCTTCGCCATCATCGGTACAAAAACAACACAAATCACAATAAATGACAGCTTTATGACGCTTGCCGCCAGTAACGGAAAGAACTTCCATATCCGTGGCAGGACCGTCAGCTTGCTCGCCGAACACAGCGTGGTGTTCTACGAGATGTCTGTAGGTGATGCCGGGGTACTTTCACCGCCCGAACTGGTCGTCCACGCAAACCTGACAGTCCCCGCACCCGATCCCGAAAACCCGACCCAACCGGGCAGCCACACGGCCGATGATCATTATTGGCACTGCACGCAATTGGCGGCCGGGGTGGCAGCGTGCGAACTGAAATTCATGCTGATCAATAAAAGCTGCGAGGCATTGGGGTACTTCAGTTGGACGGTGGACGTGAAGTTGTCGGAGTGAATGGACTCCTAAAAACCGGCCTCAAGGGCTAATGCCAATCAGTTAAGGAACGATACAATCCGTAGCAGCTGGCGAAGCCTGCGTTTGGCTGCGCAGCAGTCGTAAAACCTGAGTTTGCGGTCTTCCTGAAATACCGCATCGTCTGATTTCACGACTGCTTCGCAGCCAAACGCAGGCTTCGCCAGCTGCTACGGATCGCGTTTTGGCTTAACTGATCGGCATTAGCCGCCACTGCCCCGGTATTTACCCATGCGAAATGAGTTTTACCGCCTGCACCTGGGCGCTCCTCGGGTTTATCAACAGCGTCTCGGCTGATCGTTCCGGGAACATCCCCAAATACCTGGCCGAGCTTCATGCTTCAGCCATGCATTACGTCCAGCCTCATCGACGGGAGGACCGCGTTTATCCTCGCGCTATCAGACTTAAATCACCGAAGTATCCGATCAGGAAGAAAAATGCCAGTCAGCTTAACTGACTGGCATTAGCCGTGA
>NZ_JBBWCB010000321.1:0-596 GCF_039888995.1 Pseudomonas rossensis
AGGCCCCCGCAGCACCACGTTGAAGGCGCGGTTAATGGCCGCGCGCGTGCCTGGATGAAGTCCGTGTTGCGTAATGGCCGTATTGACCGCCGCCTCCAACGCTGCTGGGCGCACTTCGCTCGCAGCAGGCGCCAGCGTTGACCAGTGCAGACCCTGCTGCTCGAGGTGACACAGAAATCGTGAAATCCGATTGCGCTGATCCCGGAGAAGGGGTGTGGGCAGTTGCGCCATCACGGCTTGGTGTTCGGGCCACGCAGGTATCAGGCGGACCCGACCGGAAGGCGCCAGCAGAAACACGTTGAAGGCGTGGTTAATGGCCGCGCGCGTGCCGGGCTCAAGTCCGTGTTGTGTAATAGCCGTATTGACCGCCGCCTCCAGCGCTGCTGGGCGCACTTCGCCCGCAGCAGGCGCCAGCGTTGACCAACGCAGACCCTGCTGCTCGAGGTGACACAGAAATCGTGAAATCGTAGAGGGATGTTGCCGGGGAAGGGTTGTGGGCAGTTGCGCCATCACGGCTTGGTGTTCAGGCCACACAGGTATCAGGCGGACTATACCGGAAGGCCCCAGCAGAACCACGTTGAAGGCGTGGTTAATGG
>NZ_JBBWCB010000322.1:0-579 GCF_039888995.1 Pseudomonas rossensis
TTTCTGTGTCACCTCGAGCAGCAGGATCTGAGCTGGTCAACGCTGGCGCCTGCTGCGGGCGAAGTGCGCCCAGCAGCGTTGGAGGCGGCGGTCAATACGGCCATTACGCAACACGGACTTCAGACAGGCACGCGCGCGGCCATTAACCACGCCTTCAACGTGTTTCTGCAGGGGCCTTCCGGTGTAGTCCGCCTGATACCTGTGTGGCCCGAACACCAAGCAGTGATGGCGCAACTGCCCACAACCCTTTCCCAAGATCAGCGCTCTGTGATTTCACGATTTCTGTGTCACCTCGAGCAGCAGGATCTACGCTGGTCAGCGCTGGCGCCTGCTGCGGGCGAAGTGCGCCCAGCAGCGTTGGAGGCGGCGGTCAATACGGCCATTACGCAACACGGACTTAATAGCGGCACGCGCGCGGCCATTAACCACGCCTTCAACATGGTGCTGCTGGGGCCTTCTAGGCGATGAGTGTAACGACCTGCATTCGAAAACTTCCCGACCTGCAATCAATACGGTTTTCGACCCGTATTCATTGCGTCCAGCCTAGCGGACCGGCATGAATTGCGACTAAAAAAGACT
>NZ_JBBWCB010000323.1:0-577 GCF_039888995.1 Pseudomonas rossensis
TTTCTTCACTGCTCAGACTGCCGCTTTCGTCGCTGTCCAGGTCGGCGAAATTCTTGCTCAGGCTGACCAGCAGACCGTCGTCGGTTTTCTGCGACAGGGCGCTCTTGAGTTCATCCTGATCCACCGCGCCGTCGCTGTTGCTGTCCAGTTTGGCGAGCAGATCTTTCTGAAATTGCTGGCTGCGGGCGGTGCTGGTGGTGGTGCTGTTGATGCTGGTATAGCTCGTGTAACTGCTGACGCTACCGATCATTGCGCTCACTCCTTGGTATGGATAACCGGTGGGTGCACCGGCTTATGCAGCCTCAAGGGGCAAGTTGTCGTGGGTATGTGAAGTTTGTACCGAACGGTACACAGAGCACGACAGATCCGTGTAGCAGCTGGCGAAGCCTGCGTTCGGCTGCGAAGCAGTCGTGAGACCATCCATCGCGGTGTTTCAGGACGATTGATGTGGCAGGATCTACGACTGCTTCGCAGCCGAACGCAGGCTTCGCCAGCTGCTATGTATGGACTCGCCCCCACTGTCTACCCGCTTTTGAAAAACCGCCGCCCCGTTGCATCTATGTATCAGGCCTATTCG
>NZ_JBBWCB010000324.1:0-568 GCF_039888995.1 Pseudomonas rossensis
CGTTTCGACTGCGCAGGAAGTGGGGCGAATTATAGACTTCCAGAATCTGCCGTCAACCCTTAATTGCGCTTTTCTATCAAACACTTGCAGTACGCCGGAAAACAGCCCGTTTCCTTTCTCTATATAGGAGAGCAAAACGAATCCTTCTATATAGAGGGATTGGAAATCCCGAAGTCCCTGGATAGTTTTGCGCAGCCCCAAAAAGAGAAACAGGACCAAGCACCAAGTGCTTGATCCCCTTAGGGCGGCCCCATCAGCTGCCGTACACTTTCGCCGCCGGCACCGCCCGGGCCATCAATTGCTCTACCGCCTGACCCACCTCGCCCACCGCCCAACGCCCTTGCCTGTCCAATTCCGGACCTCTACGCCAGCCGTCGGCAATCGACAACTTGCCGCCCTCGACTTCGAACATCTGCCCGTTGACCGCACTGGACGCTTGCGAGCCGAGCCAGACCACCAGCGGCGCAACGTTTTCCGGAGCGAAGTAGTCGAAGCCCTCTTCAGGTTTTTTCATGGTATCGGCGAACACCTGCTCGGTCATTCCAGTGCGCGCGGCCGGGGCCAAGGC
>NZ_JBBWCB010000325.1:0-520 GCF_039888995.1 Pseudomonas rossensis
GCGTGCTTACCGGTACCTCGAGCGTTGATGGCCCGGTCAGTGTGCTCAACTTCACCATCGGCGAAACCACCTACGCCGCCGGCAGCACGGCGACTATCGCCAACGTCGGCACCCTGGTGCTTGCCGCCAATGGCGCCTACACCTTTACTCCGGCAGCCAACTACAACGGCACGGTGCCGACGGTCAGCTACACCGTCACCGACGGCTCTGGTTCTGACGTCACCTCGACCCTGAACATCAGCGTCACCCCGGTCGACGACAGCTTCACCGACATCAGCGAAACCGTGACCACCGGCGAAGACGCCCCAGTCAGCGGCAGCGTGCTTAACGGGACCTCGAGCGTTGATGGTCCGGTCAGCGTGCTCAATTTCACCATAGGTGAAACCACCTACGCCGCCGGTAGCACCGCGACCATCGCCAACGTCGGCACCCTGGTGCTTGCCGCCAATGGTGCCTACACCTTTACCCCGGCGGCCAACTACAACGGTAGCGTGCCAACGGTCAGCTATACCGTCACTGA
>NZ_JBBWCB010000326.1:0-515 GCF_039888995.1 Pseudomonas rossensis
GGTCACGGTTTCGCTGATATCGGTGAAGCTGTCGTCGACCGGGGTCACGCTGATATTCAAGGTCGAAGTGACGTCAGCGCCGGAGCCGTCGGTGACGGTGTAGCTGACCGTCGGCACCGTGCCGTTGTAGTTGGCGGCCGGAGTGAAGGTGTAGGCACCGTTCGTTCCGATCACCAGGGTGCCGACGTTGGCGATAGTCGCGGTTTCACCGGCCTGGTACTGAGTACCGCCGACCGTGAAATTAACTACGCTGACCGGGCCGTCGACGCTGCTGGTGCCGGTGAGCACGCTGCCGGTCACCAGGGCGTCTTCGCTGGTGGTCACGGTTTCGCTGACGTCGGTGAAGCTGTCATCGACCGGGGTGACGCTGATGTTCAAGGTCGAAGTGACGTCAGCGCCGGAGCCGTCGGTGACGGTGTAGCTGACCGTCGGCACCGTGCCGTTGTAGTTGGCGGCCGGAGTGAAGGTGTAGGCGCCGTTCGTTCCGATCACCAGGGTACCGACATTGGCGATGG
>NZ_JBBWCB010000327.1:0-515 GCF_039888995.1 Pseudomonas rossensis
CCATCGCCAATGTCGGTACCCTGGTGATCGGAACGAACGGCGCCTACACCTTCACTCCGGCCGCCAACTACAACGGCACGGTGCCGACGGTCAGCTACACCGTCACCGACGGCTCCGGCAGCAATGTCACCTCGACCCTGAACATCAGCGTGACCCCGGTCGACGACAGCTTCACCGACATCAGCGAAACCGTAACCACCAGCGAAGACGCCCCAGTCAACGGCAGCGTGCTCACCGGCACCAACAGCGTTGACGGCCCGGTCAGCGTGCTCAACTTCACCGTCGGTGGTACCCAGTACCAGGCCGGTGAAACCGCGACCATCGCCAATGTCGGTACCCTGGTGATCGGAACGAACGGCGCCTACACCTTTACCCCGGCGGCCAACTACAACGGTGCGGTGCCGACGGTCAGCTACACCGTCACCGACGGCTCCGGCGCTGACGTCACTTCGACCTTGAATATCAGCGTGACCCCGGTCGACGACAGCTTCACCGATATCAGCGAAACCGTGACC
>NZ_JBBWCB010000328.1:0-494 GCF_039888995.1 Pseudomonas rossensis
GGTCGGGATGATTGCGATGGAAGATGAAATACTCACGATCGGCGTTGTTGGCATCTGGCACGACGGCGCCATTGGAATTGGCAATCCAGCGCCCGTCTTCGTCATAGATAAACAAGCCATGGAGCTGGCTCAACTCACTGCGCTGGGCCTTGAGCAAACGCTCCAGCCGGGGCATCCGGGCCTGGTCGATGCCGTCGTTTTCGAGACGATCCACCAGGGTCAACAGCAACGTATCGGCTTGCTTGATCGACGCCTGTGCTTGCGAGGCCAGGGTCTGGGCAAGGTTGGACATCGCCACTTCTTTGTCGTGCAGATGGTACTGGCGCGAGTTCCAGGCTTCCCAAATCACGATAGCCGTCATGGACAGGCACACCGCGACCAGCAGAATCACCGCAGAGCGAACCTTGAGTGTTGCCCCGGCTTGCTCGGCGACCCAAGGCACGCCATGGCGAAATTGTTCAATTCGATTGTTAACGGACGGATGACCCATGACG
>NZ_JBBWCB010000329.1:0-489 GCF_039888995.1 Pseudomonas rossensis
GAGAGAGGGATGATCAAGGCTTCAGTTTTGAGCAGATGACGGCTGCCGCCTCCGCGTCCCGCCGTCAGGGCCATGAGTCGCTGCACAGCACCACGGTCGGCGCCGGTCCCTCGCGCACAAGAGCGACGGCCACTGGACCGGGTAGATATTCCCCCTATACCGCTATAAGACAATCCCCCGTCCCCACGCGGCGAACCACACCATTACTGGCCGAACACCAAGCAGTGATGGCGCAACTGCCCACAACCCTTTCCCCGGATCATCGCTCTAGGATTTCACGTTTTCTGTGTCACCTCGAGCAGCAAAGTCGGAGCTGGTCAGCGCTGGCACCTGCTGCGGGCGAAGTGCGCCCAGCAGCGTTGGAGGCGGCGGTCAATACGGCCATTACGCAACACGGACTCCACACAAGCACGCGCGCGGCCATTAACCACGCCTTCAACTTGGCTCTGCAGGGGCCTTCCGGTCGGGTCCAACTGATGCCAGCGTGGC
>NZ_JBBWCB010000330.1:0-475 GCF_039888995.1 Pseudomonas rossensis
AAACCGCATTGATTGCAGGTCGGGAAGTTTTCGAATGCAGGTCGTTACACTTGTCGCCCAGAAGGCCCCCGCAGCACCATGTTGAAGGCGTGGTTAATGGCCGCGCGCGTGCCTCTATCAAGTCCGTGTTGCGTAATGGCCGTATTGACCGCCGCCTCCAAGGCTGCTGGGCGCACTTCGCCCGCAGCAGGCGCCAGCGCTGACCAGCGCAGACCCTGCTGCTCGAGGTGACACAGAAATCGTGAAATCCTAGAGTGCTGTAGCGAGGAAAGGGTTGTGGGCAGTTGCGCCATCACGGCTTGGTGTTCCGGCCACGCAGGTATCAGGCGGACCCGACCGGAAGGCCCCTGCAGAAACACGTTGAAGGCGTGGTTAATGGCCGCGCGCGTGCCTGTCTGAAGTCCGTGTTGCGTAATGGCCGTATTGACCGCCGCCTCCAAGGCTGCTGGGCGCACTTCGCCCGCAGCAGGCGCCA
>NZ_JBBWCB010000034.1:0-50494 GCF_039888995.1 Pseudomonas rossensis
TGCATTACGTTCTGCCTCATCGACGAGAGGAGCGCGTTTATCCCCGGACTATAAGGCTCAAATCCCCGAAGTATCCGATAAAAAACAAAAATGCCAGTCAGCTTAACTGACTGGCATTACCCCGAGGGGTGCTTTTTTGTGGCTGCTCGCTTAGCGTTTCAGCGAAGCCGGCAGGTGCGGCTGGATGGCCGTCAGTACTGCTTTGAAGCATTTGGTGTTACCGGCAACGACGTGGCCTTTCTCAAGGAAGTCGTGGCCGCCGGTGAAGTCGCTCACCAGGCCGCCTGCTTCCTGAATCAGCAGGGCGCCTGCAGCCATGTCCCATTCGGACAGGCCAGACTCCCAGAAGGCGTCGAAACGGCCGGCAGCCACGTAGGCCAGGTCCAGGCTCGCCGAGCCAGCGCGGCGGATGCCGGCGGTCTGGCCAACCAGGGCGCGGAACATGCCCAGGTAGTTGTCGAGGTTGTCCATTTGGTCATCGCGGAACGGGAAGCCGGTACCCAGCAGGGCGCCGTCCAGGCTGGTGCGGCCGCTGACGCGCAGACGACGACCGTTCAGTTGAGCGCCACGACCACGGCTGGCGGTGAATTCTTCCTGGCGAACCGGGTCCAGAACAACAGCGTGTTCCAGGCGACCGCGGTATTTGCAGGCGATGCTGACAGCGAAGTGAGGAATGCCGCGCAGGAAGTTGGTGGTGCCGTCCAGTGGGTCGATGATCCACAGGTAGTCTTCGCCTTCGCCGCTACCAGGGTGCATGCCGGTTTCTTCACCGAGAATGCCGTGGGTAGGGTAGGCCTTGCGCAGCGCGTCGATGATTTTCTGCTCGGCGGCGCGATCCACCTCGGATACGTAATCCTTGGCGTCTTTTTCGTCGACCTTGATGGTATCCAGGCGCTCGATGGAGCGGAAGATCAATTCACTGGCGCTGCGGGCGGCGCGCAGCGCGATATTCAGCATGGGCTGCATGGATGTGTCACCTAAGGTTGTTAAAGAAAGCCGAGCATTCTATCAGAACTTTTCTACAGGTGAAGGTCGGTGTTCGGATTCGTAGCTTAACGGTAGGATGAACTGTAAGATTCTGCTCCCCATTTCTGTGTTCGAGAGCGCCTCCCTTGCTGCATAACATTCGTGTCGTCCTGGTCAATACCAGCCATCCCGGGAATATCGGCGGGGCTGCGCGTGCCATGAAGAACATGGGCCTGTCGCGGCTGGTGCTGGTCGAACCGCGGTTGTTTCCGCATCACGAAGCCGATGCTCGTGCTTCCGGTGCCGGTGACATCCTTGAAAACGCGCAAGTCGTCGCCACTTTGGAAGATGCCTTGGTTGGCTGCAATCTGGTGCTCGGCACCAGCGCCCGTGACCGTCGCATTCCCTGGCCGTTGCTCGATCCCCGCGAATGCGGTGTGAAAGTGGTCGAGGAAGCAACGCAGGGCGCTGAAATCGCTTTGGTCTTTGGTCGTGAAGATTCCGGTCTGACCAATGAAGAGCTGCAGCGATGTCATTATCACGTGCACATCCCATCAGACCCTGAGTTCAGTTCGCTGAACCTTGGGGCGGCGGTGCAGGTGTTGAGCTATGAAGTGCGTATGTCCTGGCTCGCGGCCCAAGGTCAGCCGAGCAAGGTCGAGAAGGATGAAGTGGCGTCCACCAAAAGTGGTGAGCTGGCGACCATGGATGAGCTGGAGCGATTCTATGAGCACCTGGAGCAAACCCTGGTGGCCATTGAATTCCTCGATCCGGAAAAACCACGGCACTTGATGGCGCGCCTGCGCCGGTTGTACGGGCGCAGCTCGGTCAGCCGGGCGGAAATGAATATATTGCGTGGCATCCTCACGGAAACCCAGAAAGCGGCCCGTGGCGAGCTTCTAAAGCGGAAGGATTAAAAATGTTCGAGCGTTTGCGTGAAGATATCCAGAGTGTTTTCCATCGTGATCCGGCAGCGCGCAACGCCTTTGAAGTTCTGACGTGCTACCCGGGCATGCACGCCATCTGGATCCACCGCCTGTCGTCGGCGCTGTGGGGTATGGGCTGGAAGTGGCTGGCGCGGCTGGTGTCAAACTTCGGTCGCTGGTTGACCGGGATTGAGATCCATCCGGGTGCCAAGGTCGGTCGTCGTTTCTTTATCGACCATGGCATGGGCATCGTCATCGGTGAAACCGCTGAGATTGGCAATGATGTCACTCTTTATCAGGGCGTGACCCTGGGTGGCACCAGTTGGAACAAGGGCAAGCGTCACCCGACTCTTGAAGATGGCGTGGTGGTCGGGGCGGGAGCCAAGGTGCTGGGTCCGTTTACGGTCGGCGCCGGAGCCAAGGTCGGTTCCAACGCCGTGGTCACCAAGGCGGTTCCGGCAGGTGCGACGGTGGTCGGCATTCCGGGGCGGATCATCGTCAAGTCTGACGATGAGCAGGACGCCAAGCGTAAGGCCATGGCCGAGAAAATCGGTTTCGATGCCTACGGGGTCGGCGAAGACATGCCTGATCCGGTGGCTCGCGCCATTGGTCAGCTGCTTGATCACCTGCAGGCCGTCGACGGCCGTCTGGAGGGGATGTGCGGTGCGTTGAAGGACCTGGGCAGTAACTACTGCGCCAAGGATCTGCCTGAGTTGCGCGAAGAAGACTTCGCCTGCGTGAAGGATAAAGATGAAAGCAAGGCCAGCTAACTCCGGGCTGGCCCCTTCGCAAGCAATTGCTGGCTGTTCGTGGCCAGCCTTTGCTATGATGCGCGCGCTCTTTTGCGGGTAATCCTGACTAAAGTACTAGGTCTTATAGTTGACTTAAATACTCGGGAATTGCATACTCGCCCCATTCTGAACTCCGTGGTAATTGTCCATGCGACTGACTACAAAAGGCCGATACGCCGTGACTGCCATGCTTGACCTGGCGTTGCACGCGCAGCACGGGCCGGTGTCCCTGGCCGATATCTCCGAGCGCCAAGGCATCTCCCTGTCCTACCTCGAACAGCTCTTCGCCAAATTGCGCCGCAGCAATCTGGTGTCCAGCGTCCGTGGTCCAGGCGGCGGCTATCAGCTGTCGCGCGACATGCAGGGCATCCAGGTCGCCCAGGTGATCGATGCGGTTAACGAGTCGGTCGATGCAACCAAATGCCAGGGCCAAGGTGATTGCCATCAAGGCGACACCTGTCTGACCCACCACTTGTGGTGCGATCTGAGCCTGCAGATTCACGAATTTCTCAGCGGTATCAGCTTGGCTGACCTTGTCACTCGCCGTGAGGTACAAGAAGTAGCCCAGCGTCAGGATCAGCGCCGTTGCAACAGCAAAGCGCCACGCCTGGACAAGATTGAAGCGTCCGCCGTCGAATGACAGCCAAAGAGCTAGCGGCACGCCAGCCAGCCTGATTTAGGAGATAGTCCATGAAATTGCCGATTTACCTTGATTACTCTGCGACCACCCCGGTTGATCCGCGTGTAGCGCAAAAAATGAGTGAATGCCTGCTGGTTGACGGAAACTTCGGTAACCCGGCGTCCCGTTCTCACGTGTTCGGCTGGAAAGCTGAAGAGTCCGTCGAAAACGCTCGTCGTCAGGTCGCTGACCTGGTCAACGCCGACCCGCGTGAAATCGTCTGGACCTCCGGTGCCACCGAGTCCGACAACCTGGCAATCAAGGGTGCGGCGCATTTCTATGCCACTAAAGGCAAGCACCTGATCACCACCAAGATTGAGCACAAGGCTGTCCTCGACACCATGCGCCA
The DNA here is from genome assembly GCF_039888995.1 of Pseudomonas rossensis. Classification (NCBI taxonomy): domain Bacteria; kingdom Pseudomonadati; phylum Pseudomonadota; class Gammaproteobacteria; order Pseudomonadales; family Pseudomonadaceae; genus Pseudomonas; species Pseudomonas rossensis. The sequence continues at coordinate 3,712 of NZ_JBBWCB010000034.1, forward strand.
ACTGGAGCGTGAAGGCTTCGAAGTCACTTACATCGAGCCTCGCACTGATGGTCTGGTCACCCCAGAGATGATCGAAGCTGCCCTGCGCGACGACACCATCCTGGTTTCGGTCATGCACGTGAACAACGAAATCGGCACCATCAACGACATCGCAGCCATCGGCGAACTGACCCGTTCCAAGGGCATCCTGTTCCACGTCGACGCTGCTCAGTCCACCGGCAAGGTCGATATCGACCTGTCGAAGCTGAAAGTCGACATGATGTCGTTCTCTGCCCACAAAACCTACGGCCCTAAAGGCATCGGCGCACTGTACGTGAGCCGCAAGCCGCGTGTTCGCATTGAAGCGACCATGCACGGCGGCGGTCACGAACGCGGTATGCGTTCGGGCACCCTGGCGACCCACCAGATCGTCGGCATGGGCGAAGCCTTCCGCGTAGCCAAGGAAGACATGGTTGCCGAGAACATCCGCATCAAGGCCCTGAGTGACCGCTTCTTCAAGCAGGTCGAAGGCCTGGAAGAGCTGTACATCAACGGCAGCATGACAGCCCGCGTTCCGCACAACCTGAACCTGAGCTTCAACTACGTTGAAGGCGAGTCGCTGATCATGGCGCTCAAGGATCTGGCGGTTTCGTCCGGTTCGGCCTGCACCTCGGCTTCCCTTGAGCCTTCGTACGTACTGCGCGCCCTGGGCCGCAACGACGAACTGGCACACAGCTCGATTCGCTTCACCTTCGGCCGTTTCACCACCGAGGAAGAAATCGACTACGCCGCGCAGAAAGTCTGCGAGGCCGTTACCAAGCTGCGCACTCTGTCGCCGCTGTGGGACATGTACAAAGACGGTGTCGACATTTCGAAAATCGAGTGGGCGGCACACTGATTTCAAGTCGCCGCAAACCGGCCCTGTGAACCCTCGGGCGCAGGGCTTCAAGAGCGACTCTCTGATGAGTGAGGATTAAGAATCATGGCTTACAGCGAAAAGGTCATTGACCACTACGAGAACCCGCGCAACGTCGGCAAGATGGACGCGGAAGACCCTGATGTCGGCACCGGCATGGTCGGCGCTCCGGCGTGCGGCGACGTGATGCGTCTGCAGATCAAGGTCAACGAGCAAGGCATCATCGAAGACGCCAAGTTCAAGACGTACGGTTGCGGTTCGGCTATCGCCTCCAGCTCCCTGGCGACCGAGTGGATGAAAGGCAAGACTCTGGATGAAGCAGAGACCATCAAAAACACTCAGCTGGCTGAAGAACTGGCTCTGCCGCCAGTAAAAATTCACTGCTCCGTACTTGCTGAAGACGCTATCAAAGCGGCCGTTCGCGACTACAAGCAGAAGAAAGGCTTGATCTGACTTTCAAGATTTGGCGACGAGTAAGGAGTCACCGATGGCTATCAGCATGACAGAAGCGGCTGCTCAACACGTGCGACGCTCCCTCAACGGGCGCGGCAAAGGTGAAGGGATTCGTCTGGGTGTTCGCACCACAGGCTGTTCCGGCCTTGCCTACGTGCTGGAGTTTGTCGACGAGGTGGTTGCAGAGGATCAAGTGTTCGAAAGTCACGGCGAGAAAGTGATCATCGACCCGAAAAGCCTGGCCTACCTGGACGGCACCGAACTCGATTTCGTCAAGGAAGGGTTGAACGAAGGCTTCAAGTTCAACAATCCCAACGTGCGCGGTGAATGTGGCTGCGGCGAAAGCTTCAACATCTGAGGCTGCGCGTGGGTACTCCTTGTCATTTCGCTTTATTTGAGCTGAAACCGAGCTTCCGTCTGGATCTCGATCAGTTGGCCACGCGCTACCGTGAGTTGGCGCGCGGTGTTCATCCGGACCGCTTTGCAGACGCTTCCGAGCGCGAGCAGCGGCTGGCGCTAGAGCAATCCGCGAGCCTCAACGAGGCCTACCAGACGCTCAAAAATCCCCCAAAGCGCGCGCGTTACTTGCTCGCCATGGGCGGTCGCGAGCTGCCGCTGGAGGTCACGGTGCATGATCCGGAGTTTCTTCTGCAGCAGATGGAGCTGCGCGAAGAGCTCGAAGACCTGCAAAACAGCGCCGACCTGGCGGGTGTTGCAGTGTTCAAGCGTCGCCTGAAGACTGCGCAGGATGAACTGAACGAAAGCTTCGCAGCCTGTTGGGATAATGCAGCGCAACGTGAACAGGCCGAACGCCTGATGCGGCGCATGCAGTTCCTCGACAAGCTCACCTACGAAGTGCGCCAGTTAGAAGAGCGCCTCGACGATTAACCCAGTGCCGCTCCGGTCGCACGCCTGATATACAGATAAGTCCTGATAACGATGGCCCTACTGCAGATCGCCGAACCCGGCCAAAGTCCTCAACCGCACCAGCGTCGTCTGGCTGTGGGGATCGACTTGGGCACTACCAATTCGCTGGTCGCTGCATTGCGCAGTGGTCTTTCCGAACCTCTGGCTGACGCTGACGGGCAGGTCATCCTGCCGTCTGCCGTGCGCTACCATGCCGATCGTGTCGAGGTCGGCGAGTCGGCCAAACTGGCTGCCGCCACCGATCCTTTGAACACCGTGTTGTCGGTCAAGCGCTTGATGGGTCGTGGTCTGTCCGACGTCAAGCAATTGGGCGATCAACTGCCGTACCGCTTCGTCGGCGGCGAGTCGCACATGCCGTTCATTGACACCATTCAGGGCCCGAAAAGCCCGGTCGAAGTTTCCGCCGATATCCTGAAAGTGCTGCGTCAGCGCGCCGAAGCGACGTTGGGTGGCGAACTTGTGGGCGCGGTGATCACCGTTCCGGCCTATTTCGACGATGCTCAGCGTCAAGCCACCAAGGACGCGGCCAAACTGGCCGGTCTGAATGTGCTGCGTCTGCTCAATGAGCCGACCGCGGCCGCTGTGGCTTACGGTCTTGATCAACACGCTGAAGGCCTGGTCGCGATTTATGATCTGGGTGGTGGCACCTTCGATATTTCGATTCTGCGCCTGACCGGCGGTGTGTTTGAGGTTTTGGCTACCGGCGGCGACAGTGCGCTGGGCGGCGATGACTTCGACCATGCAATCGCTGGCTGGATCATCGAGAGCGCCGGTCTGTCCGCCGATCTCGATCCGGGTGCGCAACGCAATCTGCTGCAAACCGCTTGTGCGGCCAAAGAAGCCCTGACCAATGCCTCGTCCGTTGAAGTCGCTTATGGCGACTGGAAAGCCGAGCTGACCCGTGAAGCCTTCAATGCGTTGATCGAGCCAATGGTTGCCCGCAGCCTGAAAGCCTGTCGCCGCGCTGTGCGTGATTCCGGTATCGAGCTGGACGAAGTGCACGCGGTGGTCATGGTGGGCGGTTCGACACGCGTGCCTCGCGTCCGCGAAGCCGTCGCTGAAGCCTTCGGCCGCGAACCGTTGACCGAAATCGATCCGGATCAAGTGGTGGCCATCGGTGCCGCGATCCAGGCCGATACGCTGGCCGGCAACAAGCGCGATGGCGATGAACTGCTGTTGCTTGACGTGATTCCGTTGTCCCTGGGGTTGGAAACCATGGGCGGCCTGATGGAGAAGGTGATTCCACGCAATACCACCATCCCCGTCGCCCGCGCCCAGGACTTCACCACTTACAAAGATGGCCAGTCGGCCATGGCGATCCATGTGTTGCAGGGCGAGCGCGAGCTGATCAGCGACTGCCGCTCCCTGGCACGCTTCGAATTGCGCGGTATTCCGGCGATGGTGGCGGGTGCGGCGAAGATTCGCGTGACGTTCCAGGTCGATGCCGACGGTCTGCTCAGTGTCTCCGCTCGTGAGCTGGGTTCGGGCGTCGAGGCCAGCATCCAGGTCAAGCCGTCCTACGGCCTGACGGATGGCGAAATTGCCAAGATGCTCAAGGACTCGTTCCAGCACGCCAACGACGACAAGGTCGCTCGTGTGTTGCGTGAACAGCAGGTCGATGCCCGGCGCCTGATCGAAGCGGTGCAGGGCGCCCTCGATGTCGATGGCGAGCGTTTGCTCGACGCTGAAGAGCGCATGGTTATCGAGTTGCAGATGCAGGAACTGACCGAACTGATGAAAGGTACTGATGGTTACGCCATCGAGCAGCAGACCAAGCGTCTGTCGCAAGTGACCGACGCCTTTGCTGCCCGCCGCCTGGACTCGACGGTGAAAGCCGCGTTGGCGGGGCGCAACCTGAATGAGATTGAGGAATAACGATGCCGCAGGTCATTTTTCTGCCACACGATAAGTTTTGCCCGGACGGCATGGTTGTGGAGGCTGAGCCCGGTACATCCATTCTCGAACTGGCCCATGAACACCATATCGAGATGGAAAGCGCCTGTGGCGGCGTCTGCGCCTGCACCACCTGTCACTGCATCATTCGTGAAGGCTTTGACTCTCTGGAAGAGGCGGATGAGCTGGAAGAAGACTTTCTTGATCGTGCCTGGGGTCTGGAGGCGCAATCGCGTCTAGGCTGTCAGGCGATCGTCGGGAATGAAGACCTGACTGTCGAAATTCCGAAATACTCGCTCAACCATGCGGCCGAAGCGGCGCACTGATTCAAGGAACTGAAATGAGTCTGAAATGGGTTGATGTGCTGGAAATCGCGATCCAGCTGGCTGAATCCAAGCCGGATGTGGATCCGCGTTATGTGAACTTCGTCGATCTGCACAAATGGGTGCTGGCATTGCCGGAGTTCAGTGATGATCCGACCCGCGGTGGCGAGAAGGTGCTTGAAGCCATTCAGGCCGCCTGGATCGAAGAAGCAGAGTAGGAGCTGACGAGCGAAGCGAGGCTGCGATCTTTTCAAAGCGACCGGAATCTCAAGCGCAAAGCAGAATCAAAGGATCGTCCGAACGCGGCCCGAGCCTTCGGCAGCTCCTACAAAGGGCAGAGGTCGCGACCTTACGCAGTTAGGCAATACCAAAGAACCCGCGTATAATTCGCGGGTTTAATTTTTCGCAAATTACCGTTTCTGGAGTTACATCATGGCTGTTCAACGTACTTTCTCCATCATCAAGCCTGACGCTGTTGCAAAAAACGTTATCGGCGAGATCACCACTCGTTTCGAAAAAGCTGGCCTGCGCGTTGTAGCTTCGAAACTGAAGCAACTGTCCAAAGCTGAAGCTGAAGGCTTCTACGCTGAGCACAGCGCTCGTGGTTTCTTCGGCGACCTGGTTGCTTTCATGATCTCCGGTCCGGTTGTCGTTCAGGTTCTGGAAGGCGAAAACGCTATCGCTCTGAACCGCGAGCTGATGGGCGCTACCAACCCTAAAGAAGCTGCTGCCGGTACCATCCGCGCTGACTTCGCTGATTCCATCGACGCCAACGCTGTACACGGTTCGGACTCCGAAGCCGCTGCTGCTCGCGAAATCTCGTACTTCTTCGCAGCTACTGAAGTAACCACTCGCTAAGCATTGCCTTAAGAGTGAAGGTGAATCCATGACTACATCGACTGTAAAAACCAACCTGCTGGGTCTGACTCAGCTGGAAATGGAAAAATTCTTCGACTCAATCGGGGAGAAGCGTTTCCGTGCCGGTCAGGTAATGAAATGGATTCACCACCTTGGCGTCGATGATTTCGACGCCATGACGAACGTCAGCAAGGCCTTGCGCGACAAGCTCAAGGCTATTGCCGAAGTTCGCGGTCCTGAAGTGGTCAGCGAGGACATCTCCACCGACGGCACCCGTAAGTGGGTGGTGCGCGTGGCGTCCGGTAGCTGCGTCGAGACCGTGTACATTCCCCAGGGCAAACGCGGCACTTTGTGCGTTTCGTCCCAGGCAGGCTGTGCCCTGGATTGCAGTTTCTGCTCCACCGGCAAGCAAGGATTCAACAGCAACCTCACTGCCGCCGAAGTCATCGGCCAGGTGTGGATTGCCAATAAATCGTTCGGCAGCATCCCGGCGACCGCCGACCGTGCCATCACCAACGTGGTGATGATGGGCATGGGTGAGCCGCTGCTGAACTTCGACAACGTCGTGGCCGCCATGCATCTGATGATGGATGACCTGGGCTACGGGATCTCCAAGCGCCGCGTAACCCTGTCTACATCGGGTGTGGTGCCGATGATCGATGAGCTGTCCAAGCACATCGACGTCTCCCTGGCGTTGTCCCTGCACGCACCGAACGACGCATTGCGTAACCAATTGGTGCCGATCAACAAGAAGTATCCGCTTAAGATGCTTCTCGAGTCGTGCCAGCGCTACATGTCGTCCCTGGGCGAGAAGCGCGTACTGACCATTGAGTACACGTTGCTCAAGGACATCAACGACAAGGTCGAACACGCGGTCGAAATGATCGAATTGCTCAAGAACATCCCGTGCAAGATCAACCTGATTCCGTTCAACCCGTTCCCGCATTCCGGTTACGAGCGCCCGAGCAACAACGCGATTCGTCGTTTCCAGGATCAGCTTCACCATGCCGGCTTCAATGTCACCGTACGCACCACCCGCGGTGAAGACATCGATGCCGCGTGTGGCCAATTGGTAGGACAGGTGCTGGATCGCACCCGTCGCAGCGAACGTTATATCGCCGTGCGCGAGTTGAGCGCCGAAAACGATATCGCAACAAACGCCGCGAACAATAATTAAGAGAGGATCTCTATGTCCCTGCGCTTCGCGCTGCTTTTGCTGTTGGCCAGCCTGTGTGCTGGTTGTGTCCTGTCGGGCGATTTCAACCCGATGAAGACCAGCAAGGGCCGCGATGAAGCGCGCGTTGCCTATGTGCAGCTGGGCTTGGGGTACTTGCAGCAGGGCATGACCGAACGGGCGAAAGTACCGTTGAAGAAAGCGCTGGATCTGGATGACTCGGATCCGGATGCCAACGCTGCGCTGGGCCTGGTATTCCAGGCCGAGATGGAGCCGGAGCTGGCGGATCAGCATTTTCGCAAGGCGCTGTCTTCACGCCCCAACGATGCGCGAATCCTGAACAACTACGGCAGTTTTCTTTTCGAAGAGAAACGGTACAAAGAAGCGTACGAGCGCTTTGAACAGGCCGCCGCCGATACCTTGTATCCTGAGCGTTCGCGGGTGTTCGAGAACCTCGGAATGACCGCTTCGAAGCTTGGGCAGCGTGATCTGGCCCGGCAGCAGCTGGAAAAAGCCCTGCGTTTGAATCGCCAACAGCCACGTGCATTGCTGGAAATGGCTGAGTTGTCCTTCGAAGACAGGCATTATGTGCCCGCGCGTGACTATTACGATCGTTTTAGCCTGCTCACCGAGCAAAATGCACGTAGTCTATTGCTCGGCGTTCGGCTGGCAAAAGTGTTTGATGATCGCGACAAGGCCGCCAGTTTTGGCCTGCAACTAAAACGACTCTATCCCGGTACGCCGGAATATCAGCAATACCTGTCGGAGCAATGATGAAAGCGGCGCATCCCGAAGTTGTAGCAGCGAATCGCGTTAATCCCGGTGAGACTTTACGCCAGGCCCGCGAAAGCAATGGCTGGTCGCTGGCCGAAGTGGCCCTCAAGCTCAACCTCACCGTCAATTCCCTGAGCAATCTGGAAGCCGGCGCTTTCGACAAGCTGCCTGGGCATACCTTTGCTCGCGGTTACATTCGCGCCTACGCGAAATTGCTCGGCATGGATCAAACCGTACTGGTCCAGCAGTTCGACCAATCCACCGGCACCGACTCCCAGGGCAGCAACGTTCATAGCCTGGGACGTATCGAAGAGCCGGTTCGGGTTTCCCACACCATTTTGCGAGTTGTCAGCCTGTTGTTGCTGTTCGCAGTGATTGGTGGTGGTTTTGTCTGGTGGCAGGATCAAACCTCATTGCGCACCAAAGACCTGACCAGCCTGAGCCCGGAACACGTTGAAGTCGAAGGCGCTGACGGCACCACCCAGATCCATCCGCTGGACGAGCCGGAAGACCAGGCCGTCGCGGAAGGTCAGGTTGAAGGCACAACCGCTCTTTCGTTGCCGCAAGCCGAGACGTCGGCTGAAGCGCCGGCCGAAGCTGAAGCCACCGCACCTGCTGCACCGACTGCACCAGCACCAGCGCTGACGCCCGCTGCACCGGCGCACAGCACCGCACCGGTTGTCGCGATTCCGACCGCGCCAGCCCCGACTGCTCCCGTTGTATCGACCCCGCCTGCGAGCGCCTCGGTTACTCCGACCATTCCCGCTCCGGCAGCGGCTGCTCCGGTTGCTGGCCAGGGTCAGGTTCAACTGCAATTCACTGCCGATTGCTGGACGCAAGTGACCGATGGCAGCGGTAAAGTGCTGTTGAGCGGTCTCAAGCGCAAAGGCGAAAACGTTTCCGTGAGCGGCAAGCCACCTTTCTCCGTGCGTCTGGGCTTCGCCCGTGGCGCGCAGGTCAGCTACAACGGGCAGGTGGTTGATGTCGCTCCGTTCACCAGTGGCGAGACTGCTCGCCTGAAGTTGGGTCAATAAGTCATGCACGGCGAATCTCCAATCAAACGTCGCGAATCCCGCAAGATCTGGGTCGGTAACGTGCCCGTTGGCGGCGATGCGCCTATCGCTGTGCAGAGCATGACCAACAGCGACACCAATGACGTAGCCGCTACCGTGGCCCAGATCAATCGTCTGGAAGCGGCTGGCGTCGATATCGTGCGAATTTCCGTGCCCGACATGGATGCCGCTGAAGCCTTCGGCAAGATCAAGAAGCTGGTCAAAGTACCTTTGGTTGCCGACATCCACTTCGACTACAAGATCGCTCTGCGCGTAGCCGAACTGGGTGTTGACTGCCTGCGCATCAACCCGGGCAACATCGGTCGCGAAGATCGCGTGCGTGCGGTAGTCGATGCCGCCCGTGATCGCGGGATTCCGATCCGCATCGGCGTGAACGCCGGTTCTCTGGAAAAAGACCTGCAAAAGAAATACGGCGAGCCGACCCCGGCTGCGCTGGTCGAGTCTGCTTTGCGTCACGTCGAGCACCTTGAACGCCTGAATTTCAAGGACTTCAAAGTCAGCGTGAAAGCCTCCGACGTGTTCATGGCCGTCGCCGCTTACCGCTTGCTGGCCAAGGAAATCGTCCAGCCGCTGCACCTGGGCATCACCGAAGCCGGTGGTTTGCGTTCAGGCACGGTGAAATCCGCCGTGGGCCTCGGTATGCTGCTCGCCGAAGGGATTGGCGATACTATTCGCATCTCGTTGGCGGCCGACCCGGTCGAGGAAGTGAAAGTCGGCTACGACATTCTCAAATCCCTGCATCTGCGTTCCCGTGGCATCAACTTCATCGCCTGCCCGAGCTGCTCGCGGCAGAACTTCGATGTGGTCAAAACCATGAACGAGCTGGAAGGGCGCCTCGAAGACCTGCTGGTGCCGCTGGATGTCGCGGTCATCGGTTGCGTGGTCAATGGACCGGGCGAAGCCAAGGAAGCCCATATCGGCTTGACCGGCGGCACGCCAAACCTGATTTACATCGACGGCAAGCCGTCGCAGAAACTGACGAATGACAATCTGGTGGATGAGCTTGAACGCTTGATCCGCCAGAAAGCGGCCGAAAAGGTCGAAGCTGACGCAGCAGTCATTGCGCGCGGCTAAGTCGAACGAATTTAAGGATTTATAGTGAGCAAGTCTCTGCAAGCCATACGTGGCATGAACGACATCCTGCCCGAGCAGACTCCCCTGTGGCGTCATTTCGAAGGCACCGTCTCGCGTTTGCTGGATAACTACGGTTACAAGCAGATCCGCATGCCGATCGTCGAGTTCACCGAGCTGTTCAAGCGCTCCATCGGTGAAGTAACCGACATCGTCGAGAAAGAGATGTACACCTTCGACGACCGCAACGGCGACTCCCTGACCCTGCGCCCTGAAGGCACGGCGGCCTGCGTGCGTGCAGTGCTTGAGCACGGCATCACCGGCGGCGGCCAGGTGCAGAAACTTTGGTACATCGGCCCGATGTTCCGCCACGAACGTCCGCAGAAAGGCCGTTATCGTCAGTTCCACCAGATTGGTTGCGAAGTCTTCAACCTCGATGGTCCAGACATCGATGCCGAGCTGATCGTGCTGACCTGGCGCCTGTGGGGCGAGCTGGGCATCCGTGATGCGGTCAAGCTCGAGCTCAACAGCCTGGGTACCGCCGAGTCCCGCGGTCGTTATCGCGAAGCGCTGGTCGAGTTCCTTTCGGCCCGCCTGGACAAGCTGGACGAAGACAGCCAGCGCCGTCTGAAGACCAACCCTTTGCGGGTTCTGGATACCAAGAACGCTGACACTCAAGCCGTGCTGGTCGACGCGCCGAAAATGGCCGACTACCTCGACGAAGAATCCCGCGTGCACTTCGAGGGCCTCAAGGCTCGCCTGGACACCGCCGGCATTCCTTACGTGATCAACCCGAAGCTGGTTCGCGGGCTGGATTACTACAGCAAGACCGTTTTCGAATGGGTCACCGACCAGTTGGGCGCCCAAGGCACCGTGTGTGCCGGTGGTCGTTATGACGGTCTGGTGGAGCAGATGGGCGGCAAGCCGACCCCGGGCGTTGGTTTCGCCATGGGCATCGAGCGCCTGGTGCTGCTGCTTGAAACCCTGGAGCAGATCCCGGAAGAGATTTCCCGTCAGGTCGACGTCTACCTCTGCGCCTTCGGTGAAGCCGCCGAGTTGGCCGGCCTGGCCCTGAGTGAACGTGTTCGTGATCAATTGCCCAACCTGCGCCTGCAAGTGAATGCCGGCGCCGGCAGCTTCAAAAGCCAGTTCAAGAAAGCCGACAAGAGCGGTGCGTTGTACGCGCTAATCCTCGGTGACGACGAAATGGCCCAGCAAGTGGTAGGTTTCAAACCCCTGCGTGGCCAGGGCGAACAACAAAGCATTGCCTGGGATGCGCTTGCTGCACACCTGGCCACCTGCGTCGTGCAGGGTTGAAGCTGTCAAACAGCCGATTTAGCGATTAAGGAGTATTGGGGTGTCGAGTACCGAAGACGAACAGCTGTCGGATTTGAAGGACTGGTGGACACGCAACGGCAAGCCCCTGGTCACTGGCGGCCTGTTGGCGCTGGTCATCGTGTTCGGCTGGCAGGCTTTTCAAAAGTATCAGAGCAATCAGTCGCAAGGCGCCTCGATGCTCTATCAGCAACTGCTGGAAACCACGCTGACGCCAGACGGCAAGCCTGATGCCGCCCGTGTTGCGGACCTGGCCGGCAAGCTCAACAGCGAGTTCGGCGGTAGCGCTTACGCGCAGTACGGCAGCCTGTTCGTGGCAAAAGTTGCGGTCGACAGCGGCAAGCTGGATGACGCAGCCAGCGAGCTGAAAGCCATTGTCGCCAAACCGGCCAACCCGGCGCTGGGCGAAATTGCTCGTCAGCGCCTGGCGCAGGTGCTGGCCGCGCAGAACAAGGCCGATGAAGCCCTGAAACTGCTCGAAGGCGATGCCGATAAAGCATTCCTGGCCACTCGCGAAGAACTCAAAGGCGACCTGCTGGTGCAGTTGGGTCGTACCGACGAAGCGAACACGGCGTATCAAAAAGCCAAGGCGGCACTGTCGGATGAAGCGGCAGTGGGTGGCCTACAAATCAAGCTGGACGACCTGGCCAAAGGGGATGCATGACGTGATTCGTTGGAAACATGCAGCATTGCTGGCTCTGGCCATATTGGCCGCGGGTTGCAGCAGCAACAGCAAAAAAGAACTGCCACCGGCCGAGTTGACCGACTTCAAAGAAGAAGTGGTTCTGCAAAAGCAGTGGAGTCGTTCGATCGGTGACGGTCAGGGCAATTCGTACAACATGCTGGTTCCGGCGATCGATGGCGATACCATCTATGCCGCCGACGTCACCGGTGTGGTGATGGCGATGGATCGCAGCAATGGCGACGTCAAATGGAAGAAAGATCTCGAACTGCCTGTTTCCGGCGCTGTCGGCGTCAGTTACGGTCTGCTCCTGATCGGTACGGTCAAGGGTGAAATCGTTGCCCTGGACGCCATCAACGGTGAAGAGAAATGGCGCGCTCGCGTGTCCAGTGAAGTCCTCGCACCGCCGGCCAACAACGGTGATGTCGTTGTCGTTCAGACTCAGGATGACCGTCTGATCGGTCTGGATGCCGCTAGCGGCACCCAGCGCTGGTTGTATGACAGCACTCCGGCGGTATTGACCCTGCGCGGCACCAGTGCGCCGATCGTCACCAACCGCCTCGCGGTGGCTGGCCTGTCGACCGGTAAAGTGGTCGCTCTCGATATTTCCAACGGCGTGCCGGTATGGGAACAACGTGTAGCGATTCCACAAGGTCGTTCGGAACTGGAGCGCGTTGTCGATATCGACGGCGGCCTGCTGCTGTCCGGCGGTACGCTGTATGTCGCCAGCTATCAGGGTCGCGTTGCGGCACTGGATCTGGAAAGCGGTCGTCAGCTCTGGCAGCGTGATGCTTCCAGCTATGCCGGTGTCGCCCAGGGTTTTGGCAGCGTCTATGTGAGCCTGTCTTCGGGCACCGTTGAAGGCGTCGACGAACGTTCCACCACAGCTTTGTGGAGCAACGATTCGCTGGCCCGTCGTCAACTGTCGGCTCCGGAAGTGTTCTCCAGCTATGTTGCAGTCGGTGATATGGAAGGTTACCTGCACCTGCTGAGCCAGGTGGACGGTCGTTTCGTCGGCCGCGAGCGCATCGACAGCGACGGCCTGCGTGCCCGTCCGCTGGTGGTGGGTGACACGATTTATCTGTATGGCAACAGCGGCAAACTGGAAGCCCTGACCATTAAGTAAAGGTTTGACTATGCTTGGGGTTAAACCCCAGGCAGCCCCGTTCCACGGGGTTCGCAGCGCCCTCAAGCGCTGCCCCGAGCACCAGCCGCTGCCTCGCAGCGGCTTTTGTATTTTCTGAAATAACGAAGTGGAGAGCCGCATGGTTCCCGTAATCGCCCTGGTGGGCCGACCGAACGTCGGCAAGTCCACCTTGTTCAACCGCCTGACCAGGACTCGCGACGCCATCGTCGGCGACTTGTCCGGTCTGACCCGTGATCGCCAATACGGTGAGGCCAAGTGGCAAGGGCGTTCCTACATTCTGGTCGACACCGGCGGTATCTCCGGTGACGAGCACGGTATGGACGAAAAAATGGCCGAGCAGTCGCTGCTGGCCATTGAAGAAGCGGATGTCGTTCTGTTCCTGGTAGATGCCAAGGCCGGTTTCACCGCCGCCGACCAGATGATCGCCGAGCATTTGCGCAAACGTAACAAGCGTTCTTACGTGGTTGCCAACAAGGTCGACAACATCGACCCTGAAATGGCCCGCGCCGAATTCGCCCCGTTGGGCATGGGCCACGCGATCCCGATCGCCGGTGCTCATGGTCGTGGCATCACCCAGATGCTGGAAATCGCCCTCAGCGACTTCCCGAAAGACGAAGAAGAGCCTGAAGACGGCGAAGAAGAGATCGTTGCCGAAGGCGAGGAAGCCAAGCGCATTCCTGGCCCGAGCGAAAAAGACGGTATCAAGATCGCAATCATCGGCCGTCCGAACGTCGGCAAGTCGACCCTGGTCAACCGCATGCTCGGTGAAGACCGGGTGATCGTGTATGACGAACCCGGCACCACCCGCGACAGCATCTACATCCCGTTCGAGCGTAACGACGAGAAGTACACGCTGATCGACACCGCTGGTGTGCGCAAGCGCGGCAAGATCCACGAAGAAGTCGAAAAATTCTCCGTGGTCAAAACCCTGCAAGCGATCAAAGACGCCAACGTGGTGATCTTCGTAATGGACGCCCGCGAAGGCGTGGTGGACCACGACCTCAACCTGCTGGGCTTTGCCCTGGAAGCGGGTCGTGCATTGGTTATCGCGATCAACAAGTGGGACGGCATGACGCCGAGTGAGCGCGACTTCGTGAAGGTCGAGCTGCAACGTCGACTGTTCTTCGTCGACTTCGCCGACATCCACTTCATCTCGGCCCTGCACGGCACGGGCGTGGGCAACCTCTACGCCTCCGTACAGAACTCTTTCAAGTCCGCGGTTACCCGCTGGCCAACCAACCGCCTGACCCAGATTCTGGAAGATGCGGTCGGTGAGCACGCGCCACCGATGGTCAACAACCGCCGGATCAAGCTGCGTTATGCCCACTTGGGTGGTGCCAACCCGCCGATTATCGTGATTCACGGTAACCAGATCGAGAAAGTGCCGAAGTCTTACGTGCGGTATCTGGAAAACACTTACCGTCGTGTCTTGAAGCTGGTCGGTACGCCGATCCGCATCGAGTTCAAGGGCGGCGAGAACCCGTACGAAAGCAAAAAGAACTCGCTCACTGACCGTCAGGTCAACAAGAAGCGTCGCATGATGTCGCACCACAAGAAAGCCGATAAAAAGCGCCGCGACAAGCGCTGATTCAGGTTTTTTCCGTGGAATGAAGAGGGCGCCAATGGCGCCCTTTTTCATGCCTGTCGTTTGGGCTATCCTCGGGCTCTCCCGCGCCGCCGTAGAGCCGGGTGTAGAGCAGGGAATCACCGATGATCACCAGTAAGCTGCCGAATGTCGGCATCACTATCTTCACTCAGATGTCTCAGCTCGCGGCGCAAACCGGGGCGCTGAACCTGTCCCAGGGTTTTCCCGATTTCGATGCCCCGCCGGCCCTGTGCGATGCGGTCGGTCGGCATATTGCCAGTGGCCATAACCAATATTCGCCGATGACGGGACTGCCGGCGCTGCGCCAGCAGATTTCGACGAAGATCGCCCGCAGCTACAGTGTTAACGTGGATGCCGACCATGAAGTGACCGTCACTCCCGGCGCAACTCAGGCGATCTTCTGTGCGATTCAGGCGGTTATCCACAGCGGTGACGAAGTGATTGTCTTCGATCCGGCCTACGACAGTTATGAACCTTCGGTGGAGCTGGCCGGTGGTCGCTGCGTTCATGTGCAGTTGGGCCTGAATGACTTCGCCATCGACTTTCAGAAGCTGGGTGAAGCCATTACACCGCGCACGAGGATGATCATCCTCAACACCCCACATAACCCAAGCGGTGCACTGATCAGTCGTGCCGAACTGGATCAGCTGGCGGCGTTGATTCGCGACCGCGACATCTATGTCATCAGCGATGAGGTCTACGAACACCTGGTGTTCGATGGTGTACACCACGTCAGCGTGCTGAATCACGAAGAGCTGTATCAGCGTGCATTCGTGGTCAGCTCCTTCGGCAAGACTTATCACGTCACTGGCTGGAAAACCGGCTATGTGGTCGCACCGCCGGCCCTCACCGCCGAGCTGCGCAAGGTTCACCAATACGTCAGTTTCTGCGGCGTAACACCGCTGCAATATGCCTTGGCCGACTACATGGCCGAACACCCGGAACACATCGAAGAACTGCCGGCGTTCTATCAGGCCAAGCGCGATCTGTTCTGCGATCTGCTGACGCCGTCGCGCTTCAGCTTCACCCGAGTGGCCGGCACGTATTTCCAATTGGTCGATTACTCGCAGATTCGCCCGGACCTCAATGATGTCGAGATGGCGTTGTGGATGACCCGCGAACATGGCGTGGCGAGCATCCCGATCTCGGTGCTCTACCAGACCCCGCCCGAAGGCCAGCGCCTGGTGCGCCTGTGCTTCGCCAAACGCGAGGAGACCCTGCGTGAAGCAGCGGCAAAACTATGCGTGATCTGAGTGCGCTACCCAATCTGAACATCGCGCTGATCCAGACCTCCCTGGCCTGGCACGATCGTCAGGCCAATCTGGAGCATTTCGAGCCGTTGCTGGAACAGGCTCGCGGCGCTGACCTGATCATCCTGCCGGAGATGTTCACCACCGGTTTCTCGATGGAGTCCGAGACCCTCGCCGAGTCGGAAAACGGTCCCACCAGCAAATGGCTGCGGGTTCAGGCGGCGAAACTGGATGCGGTGATCACCGGCAGTGTGATCGTCCAGGCGGCTGACGGCAGCCATCGCAATCGCCTGTTGTGGGCGCGGCCGGACGGGGAGGTGTGGCACTACGACAAGCGCCATCTGTTCCGCATGGCCGGCGAGCATAACCACTTCACCCCCGGCGAGCGTCAGGTGCAGTTCGAACTCAAGGGCTGGCGAGTGCGGCCGCTGATTTGCTACGACCTGCGCTTCCCGGTCTGGAGCCGCGATGCTCAGGACACCGATTTGCTGCTGTACACCGCCAACTGGCCGGGGGCACGGCGTCAGCACTGGAACCGTTTACTGCCAGCGCGGGCGATCGAAAACCTTTGCTACGTGGCGGCGGTGAATCGCATTGGTACTGACGGCAAAGGCTTCGCGTATACCGGCGACAGTCAGGTGCTGGACTTCCAAGGTGAAACCTTGCTTAGCGCAGGCGAAGCTGACGGAGTGTTCAAGGTTGTTCTGGACGCGGCGGAACTGGCGGCGTATCGCACGCGGTTTCCGGCGAATCTGGATGCGGATACCTTTGAGTTCACCTGAGATTTCGGTTGCCTGAACCGGCCCCTTCGCGAGCAGGCTCGCTCCCACATTGTCCGTGTTTACACCATTCAATTGTGGGAGCGAGCCTGCTCGCGAAGGGGGCATAACAGGCACTACAAAAATTGCAGGCAAACAAAAAGGCCCCTAGGTTTTCACCCCGGGGCCTTTTGCATTGCAGCGGAGACTTACGCCGCTTTCGCTTCCGGCTGGCTCAGGGAGCGGTTGAGCGCGCTGAACAGGGCCTTGAAGCTCGCGGTGGTGATGTTTTCATCGATACCAACGCCATGCACCGCACGCTCGCCGTTCACGCGCAGTTCAATGTAGGCCGCCGCCTTGGCATTGGTGCCCGCGCCGATCGCGTGTTCGTTGTAGTCCATGATCTCAACCGGAATCGGCAGACCGGCCACCAGCGCTTCCAGGGCACCGTTGCCCTTGCCGCGCCAGTGCAGGTTGGTTTCGCCCTGACCTTTACCCGAGACTTCCACTTCCACGGCGCTGTGACCGTTTTCTTCCTGCAGGCGATGGCTGACCAGCGCATACGGGGTGTTGGCCTGCAAATACTCGCTGTGCAGCAGTGCGTGGATCTGTTGGGCGGTCATCTCCAGGCCGAGGCGATCGGTTTCACGCTGCACAACCTGGCTGAACTCGATCTGCATGCGACGCGGCAAGCTGATGCCGTATTCCTGTTCCAGCAGGTAAGCGATACCGCCCTTGCCCGACTGGCTGTTGACGCGGATCACCGCCTCGTAGCTGCGGCCGATGTCGGCCGGGTCGATCGGCAAGTACGGCACTTCCCACAGGGCGTCCGGTTTTTGCTGGGCGAAGCCCTTGCGGATGGCATCCTGGTGGGAGCCGGAGAACGCGGTGTGAACCAGGTCGCCGACGTACGGGTGGCGTGGGTGCACCTGGATCTGGTTGCATTCTTCGACAACTTTGCGCACGCCGTCGATGTCGGAGAAGTCCAGTTCAGGGTGAATGCCCTGGGTGTAGAGGTTCAACGCCACGGTGACCAGGTCGACGTTACCGGTACGCTCGCCGTTGCCGAACAGGCAGCCTTCGACACGGTCGGCGCCGGCCATCAGGCCCAGTTCGGTAGCCGCAACGCCCGTGCCACGGTCGTTGTGGGTGTGCAGGCTGATGATCACGCTGTCACGACGGTTGATGTGACGGCCGAACCATTCGATCTGGTCGGCATAGATGTTCGGGGTCGCGCATTCGACGGTGGCTGGCAGGTTGAGAATCACCTTGTGCTCAGGCGTCGGGTTCCAGACTTCGATGACTGCGTCGCAGACTTCTTTGGCGAACTCGAGCTCGGTGGCGCTGAAGGTTTCTGGCGAGTATTCGAAGGTCCACTCGGTGTTTGGCTGCTGGGCGGCATATTTGACGAACAGCTTGGCCGCGTTCACGGCGATGGCCTTGACCCCTTCCTTGTCCTGGTTGAAGACAATGCGACGGAAGGAGGGGGAGGTGGCGTTGTACAGGTGAACGATGGCTTTCTTCGCCCCGCGCAGGGATTCGAAGGTGCGCTCGATCAAATCTTCACGGCCCTGGGTCAGCACCTGAATGGTGGTGTCGTCCGGGATGTGGTTGCCTTCGATCAGGGTACGCACGAAGTCGAAGTCGGTTTGCGAAGCCGCCGGGAACGACGCTTCGATTTCTTTAACGCCGACCGACACCAGGGTTTTCCAGAAACGCAGCTTCTTGACCGCGTCCATCGGCTCGATCAGCGACTGGTTACCATCACGAAGGTCCGAGCTGCACCAGATCGGCGCGGCGGTAATGGTCTTCGACGGCCAGGTGCGGTCCGGGATGTCGATGGTCGGGAACGCGCGGTATTTCGAAGACGGGTCTTTGAGCATGCTCATCGGGAAATCCTTATTGTGTGGGCCGAAAAAAGGCGGCCTGCCGGTGGATCAAATGTTCTGGGGATAAAGGGTAGGACGAGGCACCGCGATTCAGCCTGGCAGTCGTGCACTGACAAGGCACAGGCTGCGGTGCTGGCGAAGCTGAATGAGGGTGTGAGAGGTTTTCATGCCTTCAACCCTAACCGCGAGGGTGAAGGATGGCAAGCGGTCGAAAAAAATTGAGAGGAATCCTCGAAAAGTCATGGGTATCGAGATTTTATTGCGGTGAACGGTGGTGATTGTTTTTATGTTTGCGCGAGGTTTGAGCGATGCGCAATTGAAGGCTTTCCGAGATGGAGCGTGTCAGCGCGGCTATTCTTAAAGCCTCACCAAGGACTACTGGCAGGCAGGAGTCGGCAATGAACGAGTCGGATTGGAAGCTTTATAGCGCACTGCGTCCGTTGGCCCATGAGCGAATGTGCGTGCGGATCATGGAGGAGGTCGAGCGTACGGTGCTGGATAAAAGCCTGGTGCCTTATGAGCGGATAGAAGCCAGCGAAGAACTGCTGAAGGACGGGCAAAAAGAGCTTTATTGGGCGTTTGGCGTTTTCAGGTTCTCACGCCATGAGGCCCGCTCTCACTTGCTGGGGTTGTGTGCCCGCGAGCTGATCACGCCTGAAGAATTGACGGGTTTCTCGGAGGAAACGCAGGCCTGGGTCAAACACTGTCTGGCAGACCGGGAAGTCCATGGGATTGAGGACCTGGACGCGGAATAAGCGGCGTCGGTGATATCGCCTTCGCGAGCAGGCTCGCTCCCACATTTAATCTTTGCCGCACCGTAGATCAACTGTGGGAGCGAGCCTGCTCGCGAAGAGGCCATCAGCCACAAAAACTATTCAAGGTTGAAATGCACCTATAAAAATAGCCGGATCCACCCGCGCATCATTCAGGCTGACGTTCCAGTGCATATGCGGCCCGGTCGCGCGCCCGGTGGAACCGACTTTCCCGACCACTCCACCACGGGCCAATTGCTGGCCCACCTTCACGTCAATTTTCGACATGTGGCAGAACATGCTGATAAAGCCCTGTCCGTGATCAACAAACACCGTGTTGCCGTTGAAAAAGTAGTTACCGATCAGGATCACCTTGCCGGCAGCCGGGGTCTTGATCGGCGTACCGGCTGGCACGGCGAAGTCCAGGCCGGCGTGAGGATTACGCTCTTCACCATTGAAGAAGCGGCGCACGCCGAACTTGCTCGACAGCGGGCCGTTGACCGGTTTGTCCAGCAACAGGTTGCTCGGGGTGTTTGGGCTGAAGCGGCGGTAAGCCTGGATCTGTTCGGCCAACTCACCCTCGATGCGCTTGAGATTCTCCGGGTTTGGATTGACCTGCTGTGTGTTCTTCAACGTGATGTGCTGTTCCGGGTATTTCTTGTTGCCGACCGTGAAACTCAGATTCCGCCCGTCACTGCTGACCTGCTGCGTGCCCGGTTTTACCGTCAGCGGCACACCGACAATCGCCAGCCAGTTGTTCTGTTCCTTGACCACCAACACGGGCTTGCCTTGATAACTGGCCTTCGGCGCCTGCGCAGAGGCACCCAGATCCACCACGGCCACGCCGCCCGGCACCGGTTTGTTCAACAGGCGGGTGATGTAACTGTCGGCGTGGGCATTGAAGGTCAGGCACAGCAACAGCAGCGGAGCTAAAAAACGCGGCATGGATCAATCCAGTAAAGAAAGGGTGACAGGCGTCAGGTGATTGTCTTCGACCCGCACTTGCAGTTCGCCTTCGCCAAGTCTGGCTTTCAGGCGCTGACCGTTGTGGGTTTGCGCGGCGTTGCGGATCGCGTTGCCGCGTTCGTCCAGCAAAATGCTGTAGCCACGGCCAAGGGTCGCCAAAGGGCTGACCACATGCAGCGTCTGCACCTGGCTTTGCAATTGCAAGCGACGGGATTTGAGCCCTTCGCGCATGGCACGGGGCAGGCGTTCGGCAAGGCTGTCGAGGCGCTGACGGAGCATCGCCAGTTGCCGTCCCGGATGTTGCCCGGCGAGGCGGGTTTCCAGACGGATCAACCGTTCGCGACGGGTATTGAGGCTGCGTTCGAACGCGCGGCGCATGCGCATGTCCAGATCATCCAGGCGTTGCGCTTGCTGGCGCAGACGTTCGCCGGGATGGCGCAAGCGGCGGGACATGCCTTCCAGGCGCAGTCGATCACGCATCAAGCGGTCGCGGATACGCATCACCAGCCGTCGATGCAGGCTTTCGACCCGGCGGACCAGGTCACTGGAATCCGGCGCGAGCAGTTCGGCGGCGGCGGACGGCGTCGGGGCACGGACGTCGGCCACGAAGTCGCTGATCGATACGTCGGTTTCATGGCCGACGGCGCTGACAATCGGCGTCACGCAGGCATCCACGGCGCGGGCCACGGCTTCTTCGTTGAAGCACCAGAGGTCTTCCAGCGAGCCGCCGCCACGGGCCAGGATCAACGCATCGAAACCGCGGGCGTCCGCCAGTTTCAATGCGCGGACAATCTGCGCAGTGGCTTCGCGGCCCTGCACGGCAGTGGGGATCAACGTCAGTTGGATCTGCGGCGCACGGCGGCGGAACACGCTGATGATGTCGCGGATCACCGCGCCGGTGGGCGAGCTGATGATGCCGATGCGTTGCGGATGCGCCGGCAGCGGTACTTTGCGCTCGGCGCTGAACAGGCCTTCGGCGCTGAGTTTTTCCTTCAGCGCATCGAAGGCCAGACGCAACGCACCGTCACCGGCCGGCTCCACGGTATCGAGGATCAACTGATAGTCGCCACGGCCCTCGAACAGCGAAACCTTGCCGCGGACCTTGACCGCCAGGCCATCCTTCAACGCCTGACGCACCCGCGCCGCGTTCTGCCGGAACAGTGCGCAACGTACCTGGGCACCGCTGTCCTTGAGGGTGAAGTACACATGACCGGACGCCGGACGGGCGAGGTTGGAGATTTCGCCTTCGACCCAGATGTTGCTGAACACGTCTTCGAGCAACACCCGCGCGCGGCCGTTGAGCTGGCTGACAGTCAGTACTTCACGGTCCAGGCCGAGTCTTGCAAAGGGATCTTTAATCATGGGGCGCATGATAAAGGCAATGCGTTCCACCTGACACCCCGCACACTTGTAGGAGCTGCCGAAGGCTGCGATCTTTTGACCTTGATTTTTAAGATCAAAAGATCGCAGCCTGCGGCAGCTCCTACGGTGATCAACGGTAATCAGGGAAGACGTGCAGATGAACGTGCTTGAGTTGTTGAGCCAATGGCCCTTCGGCGCTACGGATTGGCTGGTAATCGCGTTGGGCATTGCCCTGGCCTACATCGTGTTCGGTATTGCCGGTTTCGGCACTGCGTTGGTGGCGGGGCCGATATTGATCCTGTTCATGCCGCTGTCGAAAATCGTGCCGCTATTGGTGCTGCTGGATTTCGTCGCGGCGTTCGGCAATCTGCTGCCTTCGCGACGGGATGTGGCGAAGCCTGAGTTGTTGCGGCTGCTGCCGTGCATGGCGGTGGGCTGCACGCTGGGGGTTATTTTTCTACTGAATCTGAAATCCGATGTGTTGTTGCTGTTGATGGGGCTGTTTATCAGCACCTACGCGATTTACAGCTTGTGGGTCAAAACCCGTCCGACACAATTGTCCGCCGGTTGGGCCGTGCCGATGGGCACGGTGGGCGGGATGTTCGGGGCATTGTTTGGCAGTGGCGGCTTTTTATATGCGATCTATTTGAACAGTCGCCTGCCCAAAGAGGCAGCCCGGGCGACCCAGAGTGCGCTGATCAGTTGCAGCACCGTGGTGCGCTTGAGCCTGTTTGCTGTCGCGGGTGTGTATGCCGAGCTACCCTTGTTGGTATTGGCGCTGTGTTTATTGCCGGCCATGACATTGGGGCTGTGGATCGGCCGGCGGTTGACCATGAGATTGTCCCGCGAGGCGTTTGTGCGGCTGGTGACCTGGTTGGTGTTGGCCAGCGGAATTGCCTTGATCGGACGTTATTTGAGTGCTTGACCTGAGTGTGTCAGGGATTAAGCTGCCGGCCGCAAACCCTGTGGGAGCGAGCTTGCTCGCGATAGCGAACTGGCAGTCGATATCATCGTTGACTGAAAGATTGCCATCGCGAGCAAGCTCGCTCCCACAAGGGTGATCACTCAGGATTTGCAGGGCTGTGCCATGAATTCGCAAAGCATTATTGTCCCGAAAATCTCCACACTGCCGGTGCACGAACCCCGGGCCCGGGCGGTCGTGCGTTGGCTGGTGCGCAAGAACATCATTAAAGAAGAACTGACCACCTGCGGCCGCACTGGCAACCGCATGGCTCATGCCATCGGCGACGGTGCCCGCGCTGTAGTGCTGCATCCTGAAGCGCTGCCGTTCGGCGAACCGATCAATGGCCTGGAGATCATCACCAAGCGCTGCATCTATACGCCGGCCAAGGGTTTCCTTGAAGAGGCGGGCTGCGCCGAGTGCCGCAAGGAAGTCGGCGAAGCGCTGTTCGACAGCCTGGAAGACTGGATGCCGGGGCGCACCGATAACTTCACTTGTCCGGAGTGCGGGCATGAAGATGACATCAATGGGTTTCTTTTCCTGCAGGAATGCGGCTTTTCCAACCTGGGCTTTATCTTCAACAACTGGGCCGAGGCCGGGTTCAAGCAGAGCTTTATCGACGAATTTGCCGATTGGCTTGATCAGCCTATCAGTTGGGTGAAAGTCGAACTGTGAATGCGATACCCGTGTAGGAGTTGCCGAAGGCTGCGATCTTTAGCCTCGCCGAAAATCAAGATCAAAAGATCGCAGCCTTCGGCAGCTCCTACGCGGCAATAACCCCCGTATATCAGTAATGCTAATAATAGACAGAGTTTTACATTGAACCCGAGGGGGTGTCTGACTATAATGGCGCGCTTCCATTTTCCCGCTCGGGAGCCCCCGCGATGCTGCGTATCAGCCAAGAAGCTCTGACATTCGACGACATTCTCCTAGTGCCTGGTTATTCCGAGGTGCTTCCTAACGAAGTCAGTCTCAAGACCCGCCTAACCCGTGGCATCGAGCTGAATATTCCTCTGGTTTCTGCCGCCATGGACACCGTTACTGAAGCCCGTCTGGCAATTGCCATGGCTCAGGAAGGTGGCATCGGCATTATCCACAAGAACATGACCATCGAGCAGCAAGCTGCCGAAGTGCGCAAGGTCAAGCGTTATGAGGCCGGCGTGGTCAAGGACCCGATCACTATCGAGGCTGACGCCACGGTTCGTGAACTGTTCGAACTGACCCGCCTGCACAACATTTCCGGCGTTCCCGTGCTGCACGATGGCGACCTGGTCGGTATCGTCACTTCCCGTGACGTGCGCTTCGAAAACCGTCTGGAAGCCACTGTCCGTGAAGTGATGACGCCTAAAGAGCGTCTGGTCACGGTCAAGGAAGGCGCCGACAAGAACGACGTCCGCGAGTTGTTGCACAAAAACCGTATCGAACGCGTTCTGATCGTCGACGACAAATTCGCCCTCAAAGGCATGATGACCGTCAACGACATCGAAAAAGCCAAGGCATACCCGCTGGCCAGCAAGGACGACCAAGGTCGTCTGCGTGTTGGCGCTGCTGTCGGTACCGGTAAAGACACCGGTGATCGCGTAGCTGCCCTGGTCAATGCCGGCGTTGACGTGGTGGTGGTCGACACCGCTCACGGTCACTCCAAAGGTGTGATCGACCGCGTTCGCTGGGTCAAACAGAATTTCCCTGAAGTGCAGGTCATCGGTGGCAACATCGCCACCGGCGCTGCCGCCAAGGCTTTGGCCGAAGCAGGCGCCGATGCAGTCAAGGTCGGTATCGGCCCGGGCTCGATCTGCACCACCCGCATCGTCGCCGGTGTCGGCGTCCCGCAAATCAGCGCCATCGCCAACGTCGCCGCTGCCCTTGAAGGCACTGGCGTTCCGTTGATCGCCGACGGCGGCATCCGTTTCTCCGGTGACCTGTCCAAGGCCATCGTTGCCGGTGCTTCCTGCGTGATGATGGGCTCGATGTTCGCCGGTACTGAAGAAGCGCCGGGCGAGATCGAACTGTTCCAGGGTCGTTCGTACAAGGCTTACCGCGGCATGGGCTCGCTGGGCGCCATGTCCCAGGCTCAAGGCTCCTCCGACCGTTATTTCCAGGACTCCTCGGCAGGCGCCGAGAAGCTTGTACCTGAAGGTATCGAAGGGCGTGTTCCTTACAAGGGCACCCTGAGCGCCATCATCCATCAACTGATGGGCGGCCTGCGTTCCTCGATGGGTTACACCGGCAGTGCCGACATCGAAGAAATGCGCACCAAGCCTGAGTTCGTGCGGATCACCGGCGCTGGCATGGCCGAATCCCATGTTCACGACGTGCAAATCACCAAAGAAGCGCCAAACTACCGCGTAGGTTGAGCCTTCCAGCAAAAAGTTAAGTAACCGGGGCTGTTTTATTCAGCCCCGAGTTGTTTCTGAATCACGACTGTTTCTGAATTACTTAGACGAGACTGAATCATGGCCCTCGACATTCACGCTCACCGCATCCTGATCCTCGACTTCGGTTCCCAGTACACCCAGCTGATTGCCCGCCGCGTGCGTGAAATCGGCGTGTACTGCGAACTGCATCCGTTCGATATGGATGAAGACGCGATTCGCGAATTCGCTCCAAAAGGCGTCATTCTCGCCGGCGGCCCCGAGTCCGTGCACGTAGCCGACAGCCCGCGCTGCCCGCAAGCGGTGTTTGACCTGGGCGTACCGGTCTTCGGTATCTGCTACGGCATGCAGACCATGGCTGAACAGCTGGGTGGCAAGGTTGAAGGTTCCGAACTGCGTGAGTTCGGTTACGCCCGTGTCGACGTGGTCGGCAAGAGCCGTCTGCTCGACGGCATCGAAGACCACATCGACGCCGACGGCCTGTTCGGCCTCGACGTGTGGATGAGCCACGGTGACAAAGTCACCAAGATGCCGCAGGAATTCCACATCCTGGCCAGCACCCCAAGCTGCCCGATCGCTGGCATGTTCGACGATGCTCGTGGCTACTACGGCGTGCAGTTCCATCCGGAAGTGACCCACACCAAGCAGGGCGGTCGCATCCTCTCGCGCTTTATCCTCGACATCTGCGGCTGCGAAGCCTTGTGGACGCCTTCGAAGATTGCTGAAGACGCCATCGCCAACATTCGCGCCCAGGTCGGTACTGACAACGTGCTGCTCGGCCTGTCCGGCGGTGTGGACTCCTCGGTGGTTGCCGCGCTGCTGCACAAAGCCATCGGCGACCAGTTGACCTGCGTCTTCGTCGACAACGGCCTGCTGCGTCTGCACGAAGGCGAGCAAGTGATGGCCATGTTTGCTGAGAACATGGGCGTCAAGGTGATTCGCGCCAATGCTGCCGACCAGTTCCTCGATAACCTGGCAGGCGAGTCGGACCCCGAGAAGAAGCGCAAGATCATCGGCCGTACGTTCATCGACGTGTTTGACGCCGAATCCTGCAAGCTGGACAACATCAAGTACCTGGCCCAAGGCACCATCTACCCGGACGTGATCGAGTCGGCTGGCGCCAAAAGCGGCAAGGCTCACGTGATCAAGTCGCACCACAACGTGGGTGGCCTGCCGGAAGAAATGAACCTCAAGCTGGTTGAACCCCTGCGCGAGCTGTTCAAGGACGAAGTCCGTCGTCTGGGCCTGGAACTGGGTCTGCCGTACGACATGGTCTACCGCCACCCGTTCCCGGGCCCGGGCCTGGGCGTGCGGATCCTCGGTGAAGTGAAGAAGGAATACGCCGACCTGCTGCGTCGCGCCGACCACATCTTCATCGAAGAACTGCGCAAGGCCGACTGGTACCACAAGGTCAGCCAGGCATTCGTGGTGTTCCAGCCGGTGAAATCGGTTGGCGTTGTCGGCGATGGCCGTCGTTACGCTTGGGTGGTTGCCCTGCGTGCCGTGGAAACCATCGACTTCATGACCGCTCGTTGGGCGCACCTGCCTTACGAACTGCTGGAAACCGTCAGCGGCCGGATCATCAACGAAATCGAAGGCATCTCCCGCGTCACCTACGACGTGTCGAGCAAGCCGCCAGCGACGATTGAGTGGGAATAATCCCGCGCTAGCCTTGATGGCTTGATCGCAGGTAACTGAAAAGGCCGTGTGAACACTGTTCACACGGCCTTTTTGCGTTTTAGACGCCGGGTAGTCGGACGGGGGTCATGCCCATTCTGTGCAGCGCTGAACTCAAGGCGTCGGTGGTTTGAAAGCGTCGACCGTTGATCTGCCAGGCATCCCGTTCGACGTAGTACCCATCTGCATCATGCTTGATGGGCGTTCGAACGAGTTTGCCAAGGGTGATGATGCCGTTACTGGTGATGACTCTGTTGGTGAGGGTTCTGCTGCGGTGAACCAGAAAGGGTTCACCGGTGCTGGTGCTGAGGGTGTACGTGCCCGGCCTGGGCAGGCCATCCTCCAGCCTTTGCGCCAGGATCACGCTTTTCGGCGTCGGGATTTGCAGCAATAAGTCATTTTTGGCAAAACGGGCCGCGTGCCCCGGGCGCGGCTCGTCGGCCACCCCAGGGTCGACCTTGATACCGCCGAACTCGTCCGGGCCCACGCTTTCAATACGCAGCCCGATGCTGCCTTCAAGCTCACTGACACCCGCCACGCCAGCATAGGTATTGGCGTGGCTGTTCCCGACCAACGCCACCCAGCGATGCGCGCCTCTGGCCGTCTGGTCGGCGCCGATGACTTGGCGGGCGAAAAAATTCATCATTTTTTGCCGAAAATTAATACCTGCCCCTGCAATACCGGTGCTGCGGTAACTGGCCAGGCAGTCGATGGCCTGAACGCGTATGTTGTTTTTTTGCGCTGTCCTGACCACCTGCTCAAAGGTGAATTGTTCGCTGGGGTCAGTCGAAAAACCTGCGTCAAGGTCCTTGAGGTAGCTTTCCAGGTCCTCGGACATCACACCGGTGCGGTTGAAAACGTCCAGGTCGGCCTGATGGAAATCAGTCAGCAGATGCTCCATGTACAGGGTTTTGACCTTTTGTTTGCGCAGCAGGCTCATGTTTTCGACCAGAAACTGTTTGCTGCCCACGCTGGAGTGACTTTCGCCGATGACCAGGCTCTGTGACCGCTTGAAAAGGGTCTTGATGATGTCCTTGAACTTTGCATTCGGGAGGAAGGATGGAATGTTTGGCCTGGGTGGCAGTTGTGGTTGCGGTAGCGAATAGAAGCTCACGGCGTCGGCGTGCAGCGTTCGGCGCAGTCTTTTGAAGGCTTCCAGTTCATCGTCCGTACTGTCTGGATTGACAAAGCCGTCCTTCAAATCCCCTTTCATGGCCGTCCCGTTGGCCGCACGTTTGAGGGCGGGCTTGATGTCCTGTGGAACATCGTATGCAGTCGCCGGAGCATCGAAATCCGGGAGTGGCGGCTCGGCTCTGGAAAACAATTCGGTAAACCAGCCACCACCGGCCAGACCGGGGCGTGTAACGGGGATCCATTCACCGGCTTCGTTCAGGCGCACGGGTATGTTGCGGTAGAAAGAGTAAGGGTTGACCGGGTCAATGATTACCCAAGTCTTCAGTTCGTTGCTGTATCGCACCAGGTAGTAACTGTCATTAAAGGTGATGTAGTTACCCCCGGCCGTGGGTTGATAAATGCCCTTGAACTTACCTTCGGTACTGACCGCAGATTCGCCGTCGAGCACCTCATTGGTTTCAAATGGACCCAGTATCTGGGTGTCGGTCGGGCCAGCAGCGACGGGTTCGACGGGGAGGTTGGGGGGCGTCGCCATGGCTGTCTCCGTCTCCTGTTCGGAGGTGAGCATCTCTTCTGCCTCTGCTGTCTCTGCGAATTCGGCGGCCTGCGCAAGCTCTGCTGCACCGCGCAAAAACGGCAGATTGAACAAGGTATTCACGCTGCCCAGAATGGCGGCAGTGACAGCCGCCTTGCGTTCCATTGGAGTAGTGCCGTTGATGGCCTGGTCGATTTGCAGCCCGACATTGGCGATTCCGGCGCCGATGACAACCAGCGCTGCCGGCCATGCGAGGGCGGCCATCGGCCCGAAGGTGTGGTTGAAGGCATTGAGATAGCCGATCCACAGCTTTTTTCTGATGTCGCCGTTGGAGTGCAGCAGGAAGTTCGCGTCGCTGAGCATGCGCTCATGGGTGGACTGGCTCAGATGGGTGAACGCATCACCGGCAATTTTCTCGCCACGGTAGTGGAGCAAATGATGGTCCGCGACTTCATATTCGCCGGGTAAAACTTCATAGGCATGGGTGAGGCCGATGTTTTCAGTTTCTGTCTCCTCAAACGCGTGGATGATCAAGCCAATACCGGTGAATTTGGCGAGTTTGTGTCCCAGCGAAGTGGGCTTTTCCTGAAGAATGTCCCGCTCTTCCTGTTTGAAGTGCATGAGCAGGCGTTCGCGGCCTTCGGCATCTTTGACCTCATTGGCCAGCCATTCGTGTAACTCCTCGACCTTGTTAAAGCAGTGAAAACCTCTGGGTTCGCCTGGAACGTAGAGAATGTTCAGGTCACTGTCGTCAGTGATGCTGAGGATGTCCGTCGACACGAATTGATCAACACAAAATTTCCGAATGGATAAACCGCTACCCGTTGGTGCCTCGTCCATCAGCATTTGCCGGGTGAGTGGTCGGCTCACATTGTTGGCGACGGCGCGCAGTACCAGCGTGAATTGCTCAGGGGTCAAGTGCCCGTTTTCATAGTCTTCAATCGCCTTGGCGATGAAAGTGCACTTGGCCAACGCGCGGAAGTTGGCGCCATGCTTTTCCCAGAACGTCGCGATGGCGGTCTTGTAGCGGTCGCTGAAGTTGATGTCCCAGAAGGCTTTCAGCGCATCCCTGGCATACAAGCGAATCTCGTTGGTTTCATCGTAGTTTCCGGCATTGCCGTCGGCACGGTAGAAACCGCTGTCAGCGTCCAGCAGGTCGGCGTTGTCCTGGTCGTGCACACTGAAACGCTGCATGACCAGTTGCGGGAAGGTCATCGACTCCCTGGGTTTTTCAAACACGTGTTGCCAACCGGTGAAGGTCCTCGAGCTGCTTTGCGCGGCGCGGAATCGGTGCCAGTAGACCTTGTCGGGCTCGATGTCGGTGATGTTGTGCTGGAGCAGAATATCTTTGGCGACCTGATACGCCATGGCGTACATATCGGGACAATCGGCAATCAGATCGGGGATCAGGGCCTTGAGTGCCAAGGCATCGGCGGCGTTGGGCAGGGGCGTGTTTTGAGTATCGTCCATGATGCTCTCCTTGAGAGGTCGCTTTGGGGCGCTCACTATCTCAAGGGGCATCGGTTCCATCTGTAAGGCACTGGGTAGCTGGCGGTGGTCAGTTGCTGACGGAATACGTAGGAGATGGCAAGTACCAGAATCAGGCTCAGCGCCGTGCAATGTCAGAAAAGTAAAACTTGTCCAGGGTGTGCCGCGACTCGGTGTACTCGAACTGCCGACCATCCTGCAAAAACGTCTGGTTACTGACCACGATCACATGACTCTGGCCGTCGAGGTCCAGGTGTTGCTGGTCGTCCTTGCTCCGGGGCACGGCTTCGATGGTGCGCTGGGCGTAGGCGATTTGCAGTTGCAGGGTCTGCTCGATAAAGGCGTAGATCGATTGCTCGGCGATGTCGCGGGACAGGCCGGGGATCACGTCGCTGACGAAATGGTTGATGTCCAGGATCACGCGTTTGCCGTCGATCCGCCGTACTCGCTTGATCCGCGTGATCAGGCTGCCTTCTTCAGCCTTGATGTGTTCGATCAATGGACCTTCGAGGGGGATTTGAGTGAACTCGACCACCTCGGTACTGACGTCGTTACCCAGGCGTGGATACGTTTCCTGAAAGCTGACGATCCCACCCAATTGGAACTCGATCGGGTTGGTCGACAGCACGAACGTACCTTTGCCGTGGACCTTCTGGGCGAAACCGCGCTCCTGCAATTGCTCGATGGCCTTGCGCACGGTGCCGCGACTGGCCTGGTAGCTGTCCATCAGTTCGGTTTCGGAAGGCAATCGGGCGCCGCGTTCCAGACGTTCGGTCGTGATGCTGGCAAGCAGATCGCTGTAGATCTGGTTGTATTTACTCATGGGGATGGCTCTGTACCGCGCTGTGCTCAAGGTTTCGAACCTTAAGGGCAGGGTAGGGGTTTGTCCATGCGGCGTTAAGTTTCTTTGACTTTTGAGGTAGGAAAAATCGCCGCCTGTCGGGTCAGGATAAACAAAATCAAACTCGTCTGTACGAGTTGTTGCTTTAACTCGTACAGACGAGTACTTTTCGCTTCGGCGTGCTGCCAAAAACAAAAAACTACAGCGGAAGAACAAGCATGAGCCACGACTATCCGAATATCGCCAGCGAGCTGCTGCAAAGCCTTGGGGGCAGCGACAACCTCGAGCAGGCCGCGCACTGTGTCACACGGCTGCGCCTGGCCCTCAAGGACCCGAGCCTGGTCGACAGCGCCACGCTGAACCAGATCGATCTGGTCAAAGGCTCGTTCTTCACCGGCGGCCTGTTCCAGGTGGTTATTGGTCCCGGTGAAGTCGAAAAGGTTTACGCAGAGCTGCGCCGTCAAACCGGTCTCGCGGCTTCAACCATCGCCGACGTTAAACAAAAAAGCGCCGACAAGATCAACGCGATGCAGCGTCTGGTGCGGGTGTTTTCCGACGTCTTCATGCCAATCCTCCCGGCGTTGATCATTGCCGGCCTGCTGATGGGCATCAACAAC
Organism: Pseudomonas rossensis; assembly: GCF_039888995.1. Taxonomy (NCBI): domain Bacteria; kingdom Pseudomonadati; phylum Pseudomonadota; class Gammaproteobacteria; order Pseudomonadales; family Pseudomonadaceae; genus Pseudomonas; species Pseudomonas rossensis. The sequence goes on from NZ_JBBWCB010000034.1 coordinate 34,525, forward strand.
CTGATCGGCGCCAAGGGCATGTTCATCGAGGGCCAGACCCTGCTGGACGTCTATCCGAAGCTTGACGGGCTCTGGAGCCTGATCAACCTCATGGCCAATACCTCGTTTGTGTTCCTCCCGGCGCTGGTGGGCTGGTCGGCGGCCAAACGGTTTGGCGGCAGCGAAATCCTTGGCATCGTGCTCGGCCTGATGCTCGTTCACCCCGATCTGCTCAACGCCTGGAACTACGGCAAAGCGGTGGCCGGGCTGGACGGGCAGAGCCTGCCGTACTTCGACATCCTCGGGTTGTTCCAGATCGAGAAGGTTGGCTATCAGGGACAGATCCTGCCGATCCTGCTGGCGGCCTACGTGATGAGCGTCATCGAGAAATGGCTGCGGGCGCGGGTGCCGAACGCGGTGCAATTGCTGGTGGTGCCGATCACCACCATCGTTGTGACCGGCGTGCTGGCGCTGGCAGTGATCGGCCCGGTGACCCGTCATCTGGGGATTCTCATCACCGAAGGCGTGGTCATGCTGTTCGACCTGGCGCCGATGGTCGGCGGAGCGATTTTCGGTCTGCTTTACGCGCCGCTGGTGATCACCGGCATGCACCACATGTTTCTCGCGGTCGACTTGCAGCTGATCTCCACCCAGGGCGGCACCTTCATCTGGCCGATGATCGTCATGTCCAACCTGGCCCAAGGCAGTGCGGCACTGGCGGTGTTCTACATGACCCGTAACGTGCGGGACAAAAGCATGGCCTCGACCTCGGCGATTTCCGCGTACTTCGGCATCACCGAACCGGCCATGTTCGGGGTCAACCTGCGCTACAAATTTCCGTTCTACGCAGCCCTGATCGGTTCGGCCATGGGCTGCATTTTCCTGTCGCTGAACAAGGTCCAGGCCTCGGCGATCGGCGTCGGTGGCTTGCCCGGTTTTATCTCGATCATTCCGCAGTTCATTCCGATGTTCGTGATCGGAATGGTCATTGCCATGGTCGTGCCGTTTGTTCTGACCTGCGGATTGAGCATGAAGATTGTTCGGCCCGGGTATCGGGTCGCCTGACAAATCGCTATCGCGAGCAAGCTCGCTCCCACAGTTGATCGCATTCCAATGTGGGAGCGAGCTTGCTCGCGAAAGGGCCCTCAAGGCCTGTAAAAAACTTACTGAAGGAATCCGCCATGCAAGACTGGCAACGTTCGGTGATCTACCAGATCTACCCGAAGAGTTTTCACAGCCACGCCGGCAACCCCACGGGTGATTTGCTTGGCGTTGTGGCCAAGCTTGATTACCTGCACTGGCTGGGTGTCGATTGCCTGTGGATCACGCCGTTCCTGCGCTCGCCCCAGCGCGACAACGGCTACGACATCAGTGATTACTACGCCATTGACCCGAGTTACGGGACCATGGCCGATTGTGAGTTGCTGATCGCCGAGGCCGGCAAGCGCGGGATCAAGTTGATGCTCGATATCGTGGTCAACCACACCTCCGTCGAGCACACCTGGTTCCAGCAGGCCCGCAGCAGCCTCGACAACCCGTACCGGGATTTCTATATCTGGCGCGACCAGCCAAACAACTGGGAATCCAAGTTCGGTGGCTCTGCGTGGGAGTACGAAGCCCAGACCGGTCAGTATTTCCTGCACCTGTTCGATCACACTCAGGCCGACCTGAACTGGGATAACCCACAGGTGCGTGCCGAAGTCTTCAAGATGATGCGTTTCTGGCGCGACAAGGGCGTAGGCGGGTTCCGTCTGGACGTCATCAACCTGATCTCCAAACCGGCGGACTTCCCCGAGGACAACACCGACGGTCGACGTTTCTACACCGATGGCCCGAACGTCCACGAATACTTGCAGCAAATGCACCGCGAAGTGTTCGAAGGTCATGACCTGATCAACGTCGGCGAGATGTCCTCCACCAGCCTGGAACACTGCATCCGCTACTCGCGACCGGACTCGAAAGAGCTGTCGATGACCTTCAACTTCCATCACCTGAAGGTCGATTACCCGAACCTGCAGAAGTGGATTCGTGCCGATTTCGACTTCCTCGAACTCAAGCGCATTCTCTCCGATTGGCAAACCGGCATGCAGGCCGGCGGTGGCTGGAATGCGCTGTTCTGGTGTAACCATGACCAGCCACGGGTGGTCTCGCGTTTTGGTCATGACGGCGAATATCGGGTGCTCTCGGCGAAGATGCTCGGCACGGCGCTGCATTTCCTCCAGGGCACGCCGTTCGTGTACCAGGGCGAGGAACTGGGCATGACCAATCCGGGCTTCGATCACATCGATCAGTACCGCGATGTCGAGACGCTGAACATCTTCCGGCTCAAGCGCGAGGCGGGTGCGAGCGACGCCGACAACATGGCGGCGATCATGCAGAAGTCCCGGGACAACGGCCGTACGCCGATGCACTGGAATGCCGGGCCTAATGCCGGTTTCAGCGCTGGTGAGCCGTGGATCGGGGTGCCGGCCAACGCTGCGCAGATCAACGTCGCCGCCCAACTCGATGACCCTGATTCGGTTCTTCATCACTACCGCCAGCTGATTGCCTTGCGCCGCAGCGAAGCGCTGATGTCCGACGGTGTGTACCGGCAGTTGCTGCCCGAGCACACGCAAATTTGGGCGTATGTGCGTGAAGGCAGGGGCGAGCGTTTGCTGGTGCTGAATAACTTCTACGGCACAACCTGTGAAGTCGTGTTGCCGGATGAAGTGATCAGCGAAGCGATGACGCAGCGGTTGGTGATCAGCAACTATCCGGACTGTCCGCCGCGCAATTGGCAGGTGTTTTTACGGCCCTTTGAGTCGTTCGCTCTGCACCTGACCAACCACTAAAAAACACTGTTTTAAAACAACACGCAGAACGCTGCGCGGGGGAGTTTTGCGCGCCGATTTTGCCGTTGCACACAATAAAAATAATGGGGTAGCTCTTGAAAACAACAATAAATCGCAGCCTTGTAGTGGCGGGCGTGTGCCTGGCTTTGCCTCTTTCGGCCCAGGCGCTGGAGTTCGCCGGATACTTGCGCAGCGGCGTCGGGACCTCGGTCAACAGCGGTAAACAGCAGTGTTTTCAACTGCCGGGCGCGCAGACCAAATACCGCTTGGGCAACGAATGTGAGCAGTACGCCGAACTGGAATTGCGCCAGGATCTTTACACCCTGGATGACGGTTCGGTGCTGAGCGTCGACGGCATGGCTTCGTTGTACAACCAGTACGACAAGGACCTGACCTTCAATGGTGACAACGGCTCGGTGCGCCTGCCGCAGGCGTACGCGCAATGGTCGAACATGCCAAGCCTCAACGGCGGTTCGCTGTGGGCTGGCCGGCGTTACTACAAGCGGAACGATATTCACATTTCCGACTTCTACTATTGGAACCAGAGCGCCACCGGCGGCGGTATCGAGGACGTGCTGATCGGCGATCTGAAATACAGCTACGCCTTCTCGCGCAAGGACAACCTGTACCAGAAGGACTACATCAACCGTCATGACTTCAACGTCGCCGGCTTCAACACCAACCCCGGAGGTGAACTGGAGTTAGGCCTGAGCTACATCGACAAACCTGACAGCCGCGACGCTCACCGTGGCTGGGCGATCACCACCCAGCATGTGCAGAAAGGCTTTTTGGGCGGCAAGAACAAACTGGTTTTCCAGTACGGCGAAGGTCCCGGTACCGGGTTGGGCTATACCGGTAACGTGAAACTGGACGACAGCAACAAAAGTTACCGGGTGGTGGAGTTCTTCGACTGGCAAGTGACGCCACGATTTGGCGGGCAGGTCGAGGCGGTTTACCAGAAGGATGTTCGCCCGGACGGCGCTGACCAGAACTGGATTTCCCTGGGCGTTCGCCCGGCTTTTGCGATCACCGAGCAGTTCAAACTGGTGACCGAACTGGGTCACGATCAGGTCGAAGCCACGGGCGGTACGCGCAAGCTGAGCAAGTTCACCTTCGCCCCGACCTGGTCGCCCAAAGGTCCGGAATTCTGGGCACGACCCGAGGTGCGTTTGTATTACACCTATGCGAGCTGGAACGAGGCGGCCAAACGGGCGGCCAATGAACTGGCGAAGGGTTCGGCGTTGTCCGACACCGGCGCCTTTGGCACGGCGCGGCACGGTTCGAATGTCGGATTGCAGGTCGAGTACTGGTGGAAATAAGCGATGCTGTCGGAGCCTCGCGCTCCATCGGCACTTCAAAGAACAAAACAGCAGGTGACGTCATGGCCACACCCCAACAATTGCAATTGCACGCGCCCCTGTCCGGCGTATTGATGCCACTGGACCTTGTGCCCGATCCGGTGTTTTCCAGCCGCGTGATCGGCGATGGCCTGTGCATCGATCCGACTTCAACGACGCTGTGCGCGCCGCTGGCAGGGGTTGTCAGCAATGTGCAGGCCAGCGGGCATGCGATCAGCATCACCGGCGAAAATGGTGTGCAGGTGTTGATGCACATAGGCCTCGACACGGTGAACCTGGCCGGGAAGGGGTTCACGCGGTTGGTGGAGGAGGGCCAGCAGGTTGACGTTGGGCAGTCGCTGATCGAGATCGATGCCGATTTTGTTGCATTGAATGCCCGCAGCCTGCTGACGTTGATGCTGGTGGTCAGCGGCGAGCCCTTCACTTGGCTGACGCCGGAAACGGGTTTGGTAGACAGTGGCCAGCCGCTACTGAGCTTGAATCCCATCGAGCAGACAACGGATGAGTCGGTGAAGGAAGAGGGCGAAGCACTGTTTTCAAAACCGGTGACACTCGCCAATCCGAACGGTTTACACGCTCGACCGGCAGCGGTGTTCGCCCAGGCGGCGAAAGGTTTTTCAGCGAGTATTTACTTGCATAAACACCAGGAAAGTGCGAGCGCGAAATCCCTGGTGGCAATCATGGCGTTGCAAACGGCTCACGGTGACATTGTGCAAGTCAGCGCGGCCGGCCCGGATGCTGAAGCGGCGATCAAGACGCTGGCCGAACTGCTGGTGAGTGGATGCGGTGAAGCGGTGGCGACCTCGGCGCAGGTTGAGGCGAAGGCGATTGAGGCCTCATCGCTGACGGTGTTGCGTGGGGTTTGCGCATCGGCCGGATCGGCGTTTGGCCAAGTGGTGCAGATAGCCGAACAAAACCTGGAAGTGAATGAACTCGGCGCCACACCGCAGGTTGAACGCGATCATCTGTCCCGCGGCTTGGCCGAGGCGCTGCTGGCCCTGCAACAATTGCGTGACAACGCCATTGGCGGCGCGCAGGCAGACATCTTCAAGGCTCACCAGGAACTGCTCGAAGACCCGGGTTTGTTGGAAGTGACTCACGTGCTGATCGACGAAGGCAAAAGCGCCGGGTTCGCCTGGCGCGCGGCCACCGAGTCGGCAGCAACCTTGTTCAAAAGCCTGGGCAATGCCTTGCTGGCAGAGCGGGCGGCGGATCTGGCCGATGTCGGCCAGCGAGTGCTCAAGCTGATCCTCGGCGTACAGGATCAGGCGATGGAGCTGCCGGAAGGGGCGATCCTGATCGCCGAACAACTGACGCCGTCACAGACCGCCGGGCTCGATACCCGCAAGGTACTGGGTTTCGCCACGGTCGGTGGCGGCGCTACCAGCCACGTCGCGATCCTCGCTCGGGCGTCCGGTTTGCCGGCGATCTGCGGGTTGCCCGTTCAGGTGCTGGGGCTGGCCAACGGCACTCAAGTGTTGCTCGACGCCGACAAGGGCGAGCTGCATCTGGACCCGGATCTGGCGGCCATCGAGCAGCTGCAAGCCAATCGTCAGCGCCAGCAGAAGCGCCATCAACATGACCTGGCGCACGCTGCGCTGGCGGCTTGTACCCGCGATGGTCACCATTTTGAAGTGACGGCCAATATCGCCTCGCTGGCGGAAGCGGAGCAGGCCATGGCACTGGGAGGCGAGGGCGTCGGTTTGCTGCGTTCGGAATTTCTTTATCTGGATCGCAATCATGCGCCGAGCCATGACGAGCAAACATCAACCTACAGCGCCATCGCCAGGGCGCTCGGGCCGGCGCGTAATCTGGTGGTGCGCACACTGGATGTCGGCGGTGACAAACCCCTTGCCTATGTGCCGATGGACAGAGAAACCAATCCTTTCCTCGGTATGCGCGGAATTCGTTTGTGTCTGGAGCGCCCGCAGCTGTTGCGCGATCAGTTCAAAGCGATCCTGAGCAGCGCCGGGCTGGCCCGTCTGCACATCATGCTGCCCATGGTCGCGCAGCTGTCGGAGTTGCGACGGGCGCGACAGATGCTTGAGGAGGAGGCGTTGGCATTGGGCCTAACTGAGTTGCCAAAACTGGGGATCATGATCGAAGTGCCGGCAGCAGCCCTGATGGCCGATCTGTTTGCGCCGGAGGTGGATTTCTTCTCGATCGGTACCAACGACCTGACCCAATACACCCTGGCCATGGACCGCGATCACCCGCGCCTGGCCAGTCAGGCCGACAGCTTTCATCCGTCGGTGCTGCGTTTGATTGCCAGCACCGTGAAGGCCGCCCACGCCCATGGCAAATGGGTCGGCGTGTGTGGCGCCATGGCGTCCGAGACGCTGGCGGTGCCGCTACTGCTGGGATTGGGGGTGGATGAACTGTCGGTGAGCGTGCCGTTGATTCCAGCGATCAAAGCGGCGGTTCGCGAAGTGGATCTGGTGGACTGCCAGGCCATCGCCCAGCAAGTGCTGGGCCTGGAAAGCGCCGAGCAAGTGCGCGAGGCATTGCGGCTGTATCACGAAGCGACGGTCGATACTTCACGGGTACTGGAGAACTGAGCATGTTCGAGAAAATGCAGCGGGCGTTCTGGAAAGCGTTGACTCCGGACCTGATCGTGGATGAGCCGAAAGTGGTTGCTCAGGCTGTTTCTGGTCTGGCGCCGGATATCGTCGCCGCTCTGGGCGGTGTGGATAACCTGAAGGCGCAGCAGCCGGTGGCGTTGACCCGTGTTCGGGTGGAGTTGCGGGATGTGGAGCGGGTGGATCGGCAGGCTTTAAGTAGGGCAGGTGTACCGGGAGTCATGAGCCTGGATGACGGGGTGGTGCATCTTTTATTAGGGCTCGATAGGTAAGTGAGCCCTCAAAAGATCGCAGCCTTCGGCAGCTCCAGGGTGTACGACGTTCAAATGAGCTGCCGAAGGCTGCGATCTTTTTGGGGCCTTACAATCTGGTGTGACCAGAAGCCGCGCCGCCCTTACTGTTTCTCAACCGCAGGTGTATCGTATTCGCCTTTTACAGGCCCCATGCCTGTCGCTGATACGTGAGGTAGTTGAGTTCATGTCCTTTACCCGTCGCCAAATCCTCGGTGGCCTGGCCGGTCTTGTTGTCGTTGGTGTCGGAGCGGGGGGCGCGTCGCGGTACTGGTTGGGCAAGATGGCCGACGCCGACGCGGGCCACGACTATGAGCTGATCGCCGCACCGCTGGACGTCGAACTGGTAGCCGGGCACAAGACCGAAGCCTGGGCCTTCGGCCCGTCGGCGCCGGGTACCGAGTTGCGCGTGCGTCAGGGCGAATGGCTGCGGGTACGTTTCATCAACCACCTGCCGGTCGCCACCACCATTCACTGGCACGGCATCCGCCTGCCGCTGGAAATGGACGGCGTGCCCTACGTCTCGCAGCTTCCAGTGCTGCCGGGCGAATACTTCGACTACAAATTCCGCGTGCCCGACGCCGGCAGCTACTGGTATCACCCGCATGTGAACAGCAGTGAAGAACTCGGTCGCGGGCTGGTCGGCCCGTTGATCATCGAAGAGCGCGAGCCTACCGGCTTCAAGTACGAAAAGACTTTGAGCCTCAAGAGCTGGCACGTCGATGAAGAGGGCGCTTTTGTCGCGTTCAGCATTCCTCGCGAAGCGGCCCGTGGTGGCACGGCGGGGCGCCTGTCGACGATCAATGGCGTCGCGCAAGCAGTGATCGAATTGCCCGCCGGGCAGATCACCCGGGTGCGCCTGCTCAATCTCGATAACACCCTGACCTACCGACTCAACATTCCTGGCGTTGAAGCGCAGATCTACGCGCTGGATGGCAACCCCATCGAGCCGCGGCCACTCGGCAAGGAGTACTGGCTTGGCCCGGGCATGCGTATCTGCCTGGCGATCAAGGCACCGCCGGCCGGTGAAGAACTGTCCCTGCGTAATGGCCCGGTACGACTGGGCACGTTCCGTTCGGTGGCGAACACCGATGCACCGACCAAGTGGCCGCCCGCGCTGCCCGCCAACCCGGTGGCCGAGCCGGACCTGGCCAACGCGGAGAAACTCAACTTCAATTTCGAATGGGTAGGCTCAGTGTCGGTGAACGTCGACAATGGCAAGCCGCCGAGCCTGTGGCAGATCAACGGCAAGGCCTGGGACATCACCGATAAAACCTGTGCTGACCGCCCGATTGCCAAGCTCGAGAAGGGCAAGAGCTACATTTTCGAATTGAAGAACATGACTCAGTATCAACACCCGATTCACCTGCACGGCATGAGCTTCAAGGTCATCGCCTCGAACCGGCACAAGGTCATACCGTACTTCACTGACACCTACTTGCTGGGCAAGAACGAACGTGCGCAAGTGGCGCTGGTGGCGGATAACCCAGGGATCTGGATGTTCCACTGCCATGTGATCGATCACATGGAAACCGGCCTGATGGCCGCCATCGAGGTGGCCTGATGCGTCAGATACGTCCCACCGCAATCATCGACCGCAGCCGTGACCGTGACTTCATGCGCGAAGCCCTGACCCTGGCCGCCCAGGGCGCGGCGCTCGGTGAAGTGCCGGTGGGCGCGGTGCTGGTGCAGGACGGTGAAATCATCGGTCGGGGTTTCAACTGCCCGATCAGCGGCAATGACCCGAGTGCTCACGCCGAGATGGTCGCGATCCGCGCTGCCGCGTTGGCCGCCAGCAACTATCGTCTGCCCGGCAGCACGCTGTACGTAACGCTTGAGCCGTGCAGCATGTGCGCCGGGCTGATCGTGCATTCGCGGATTGCGCGGGTGGTGTATGGGGCGCTGGAGCCGAAGGCCGGGATTGTGCAGAGTCAGGGGCAGTTTTTTACCCAGGCTTTTTTGAATCACCGGGTGTTGTACGAAGGCGGAGTGTTGGCCGAGGAGTGCGGGGCGGTGCTGAGCGAGTTCTTCAAGGCCCGACGCGCGAAATCAGCAGACTAAACACCGATACCTGTGGGAGCGGGCTTGCCCGCGATTGCGGACTTACATTCAACATCGTCGTTGGCTGAAAGGACGCCATCGCGGGCAAGCCCGCTCCCACAGGTTTATCTGGTGTCTGAAAGATTGGGGGAGTTACTTACGAGCGACGATGACGGCACGCATCGGCGCCGGCAGCCCTTCAACCGTTTTGCTGTGATCCTCTGGGTCAAGGAAATCGCTCAACGACTGATACTTCATCCACTCCGTACCACGCTGTTCATCAACGCTGGTGGTGCTCACGTCCACACAGCGAACATCCGTGAACCCGGCCCGGCGCAGCCACAGCTCCAGCGCCGGTACTGACGGCAGGAACCACACGTTTCGCATCTGCGCATAACGGTCTTCCGGTACCAGCACCTGCTGCTGATCGCCTTCAATCACCAGCGTCTCCAGCACCAATTCGCCGCCCTTGACCAGGCAATCCTTCAGCGCCAGCAAATGCTCGATCGGCGAGCGGCGGTGATAGAACACCCCCATGGAAAACACCGTGTCGAAGCCTTCCATGTTCGGCGGCAGGTCTTCGAACGGGAACGGCAGGTGCCAGGCATTGGGTTCGGACAGGTAACGCTGCACCGCCTGGAACTGGCAGAAGAACAGCCAGTTCGGATCGACACCAATCACACTGTCGGCCCCGGCACCGAGCATGCGCCACATGTAGTAGCCGTTGCCGCAGCCGACATCGAGGATGCGTTTGCCCTTCAGATCCAGATGCGGTGCAACCCGCGACCATTTCCAGTCCGAACGCCATTCAGTATCGACGTGCACACCAAACAAATCGAACGGCCCTTTGCGCCACGGTGACAGTCCCATCAGCGCGGTGCGCATTTGCGCACGGGTTTCGTCATCGCAATCGGTGTCCAGCGTCAGGCCATTAAGCAGATCGACTTCGCTCGGCTGAATTTTTGGTAAAGCGTCCAACGCACTCTGCCAGCGCTCCAGGTCGCCGTGACCTTTTTCCATTTTCTTGTCGAGTTGCGCTTGCAGGGTATTGGCCCAGTCGGCCAGCGGTGTGCCAGCCAAACGGCGGGCGAGGGGGGACAGATCAATCATGGCAAGGCAATCAACGAGGCAAAGTTAAGACACTGGAACCACGGCACGACTTTCGAGAACCCGGCGGCCAGCAGGCGCTCGCGGTGTTCTTCGAGGCTGTCGGGCTTCATGACGTTTTCGATGGCGCTGCGCTTCTGGGCGATTTCCAGTTCGCTGTAGCCGTTGGCGCGTTTGAACGCGACGTGCAGGTCGGTGAGCAGCGCATGTTCTTCAAGGTCGTTGAAGCGCAGCTTCTCCGACAGAATCAGCGCGCCACCGGGCAATAGCGATTGGCGGATACGCGAGAGCAACGCCGTGCGCTGTTCCGGGGCGATGAATTGCAGGGTGAAGTTCAGCGCCACCACCGAGGCTGGCTGAAATTCGAGGGCCAGGATGTCGCCTTCGATCACTTCGACCGGCAGCAGCTCCTGGAACATCGAGTCCTGACCATTGAGGTACTCGCGGCAGCGTTCAACCATCGCCGCCGAGTTATCCACAGCGATGACGCGGCAGCCGTCAGTGCGTACGTGTCGGCGCAAGGCCTGGGTCACGGCACCGAGGGACGAACCCAGGTCGTAAAGAACGCTGTTGGGCTGGGCGAACTGCGCGGCGAGCACGCCAAGGTTTTCAACGATGGTCGGATAACCCGGCACCGAGCGCTTGATCATGTCCGGGAACACCCGCACCACGTCCTCGTTAAAGGCGAAGTCAGGCACCTGGGCCAAAGGCTGGGCGAAAAGGCGATCGGGTTCTTTGCTCACGGCGGTTCCAGCGGCATAGGTGGAAAAGGCCGGCATTTTAGCCAAATTGACGGGGGGATGCGCGGGTTGTCTGATAAACCGTGGGGAATTTGCGAAGGGGGGCAGATGGGGCCTTGGCTGCAGAGAGCATTTGGAAAAGACAAATGAATGACCAGTTTGAGTAGCAAGACCTGGTCATTCATTGTTTAGAGCGAGATCATCTAGGACGCGTGAAAACGTTGAGTTCGGCGTTGCCAGCGATGTGCAGCTGTTCGGTCCTGTGGTCTTTGCCTTTGAAGTTAAAGTTGATGAGGTAGCGCAATGCCTCGGAGTCGTTCTGGACTACTTCGACGGTAATAGTGCCGCTTTCGGGTTTGTATTGGTAAGAAGTCGAATAGTCGGCGTTAGCTCCATTTTCATAATAATAAAATGTGTCAAATGGAAAGTTTGGGTCTTTGGGTGAGTAAGTGCCTGACTGAATGTCACTGGAAAAAGTAAACATCATCCCTTTTTTGGAATCGTTAAAGCCGTTTTCATAGCTTCGACCGATAAAAGCAATCAAGTTGCTGTTAGTGTCTTTGTCGAACTGGATGTTTTGAGTGTGAAACTTTACGCGGTTTGACACCTTGGCTTCAATATCGCAGTTGACGCTGACAAAGAGGTCTAAAGAAAGTGTCGAATTTTTGCTTTTAAACAGACTCATGATTTTCTTCCTTGGTTTACGTTCATGGTTGGATAGCGCCACTGGAATAGTAAGTAGGCTAGAAAATCTGAGCTACTGTCAGATCTGACAGGTTTTTATAACGTTTCGAAATAGCTTGTCGATTTTATGGTTATGAAATCTGGCTAAGTTGCTATTTGTCTTTATTAAATGCCGAGGCCGCAATCCCCCATTGCCCGAGCCAGTAACTAAGGATGATCACATAAGGCGCTGCTTCAAACGGCACCACGAATCGACTGATGCCAATGACGCTGTCCGAGAACACAAACGCCACCGCACCGCCAGCCGCCAACAGCGCCGAACGTTTCGGCACTTCGGTGCCCAGTCGGGCCAGTGCACGCCAAAGCATCGCGCTGATGGCCAGACCATAAACAATCACCGGGATCAACAATGGGCCCAGCCCGTGGGAAATCAAAATCCCCAGCAGCACGGCGCCGACGCCCAACGCAATTACCAATGGCAACGCCGCTAACCGCCGGCAATCGCTCAAATAGGCTTTCAGATAAGCCAAGTGAGCGACCAGAAACGCCCCAAGACCAAACACAAACAAATCCCCCGGCCATGCCAGCAACACATCGCCGAGCAGGGAGAAAATCAATCCAAGGCTGATCCAGCGCCGATATTCGCTGGGCGGTGCGTCATGCAACCAACCGAGCAAGGCCAAAACCGGCAATGGCTTGACCAGCAGGCAGAGCAACGCAGCGTGCACGCTGACGCCGTAGAGGAACGTCACCGCGCCCATCAGCGCCAGAATCAGCCAGCCCACGATCAGTTAACCGAGATCGCGCAGTCGAAAGTTTCCACTGCCGGTACTTCCGGTGCCCATGGCTGTGAGTAGGTCAGGCGCAAACGGCCCGTGCCAGCGGTGAAGGACTGGAAGCGCCAGGTCGAGAGGCCGGCGCTGCCGACGATCCCCGCGTCTTGCGGATTGCTGTATACCTCGGGGCTGAGTGCGCGCAATACGCCACCGGCCGAATCCTGGATCGCCCAGCGGTAACCTGTGGTCGGGTTGCTTGGCAAGGTCAGGATCAGGTTTTGCCCGCTGTGCAGTTTTACCGGGCATTCGCTTTGTTTTTCCACGGTCACGTTCTGCTTAGGTTGCGTGGCGCAAGCGGCCAGCAGGGAAAGGGCGAGGGGGGCAAACAGGCGAGTGGGGGACATAAGGTCAGTGGCTCCGGCGTTCACGACGAACGGCGAGCATAACTGAAGATGAGACAAATTGTGACGGCGAGAAGAGCGCCCGTGAGTAGGCGCCCTTCAGGGGGGAGCCCCGTCTTGTTAATTTTGGATGAGGTCGAAGCTACCCATGATGTCCCGCAATTCAGCATCTGGGAATTGGACTTTTACAAGGAACGACATTTTGTAGCGTTGGTTAACCGGGTCGAAATCAATCGTACATGTACCTTCCTTGATAAATTCCTTATCAGTAGCCCCACTACTCGTTGTGTGGACATAAATGAAAGACTTAATTCCCTTGGGGAACGTGTGCTGTCCACTGACTGCATCTTTTTCGGTAATGATGTAAATAGTTCTAAAAGGATTCGTTGGGGCAGAGCCCTCTTCCATTCCACTAAAGTGATACATGTCTTCAGTGTCTTTATAAATCTGGAGCCTGTCGGCTTTGAAATCTTTATGACCCTGGATTTTTGCAGTAAATGAGCCTTCTATCGTTGAGGTGACGCGCATGTTGGCAGTCATGTTCGATCCTGGAGGTGAGTAGGGAAATGAGATGTCGAAACATCCTCGCCAACAGCATGTGCGATAGAGTTATGAGAGGTAACTGTCAGAGTTGACAGGTTTTAAGATTGTTTTCATCGGTTTTGTTACCTTTTTATGGGCAAAAAAATCCCCGGCGAGTCTGGATCCACACCGGGGATTGATTGAACGAGTTAAAACAATATCTTCGCCACATCCGTAAACCGCTTGGCAAAGTGCACGGTAATCCCTTCCTTCAGATAATCCGGCAATTCTTCAAAGCTACCGCGATTAGGCTCCGGCAAAATCAATTCAAAGATCTTCTGCCGCCGCGCCGCAATCACCTTTTCGCGCACTCCGCCAATCGGCAGTACATGCCCGGTCAGCGTCAGTTCGCCGGTCATGGCGATGCCTTTTTTCGGCGCCTGGTTTCGGGCGAGCGAGAGCAGGGCGCTGGCCATGGTCACGCCGGCACTCGGGCCGTCTTTCGGGGTGGCGCCTTCCGGGACGTGCAGGTGAACGAAGGCTTCGTCGAAGAACTTCGGATCACCGCCGAACGACTTCAGATTGGAGCTGACGTAGCTGTAGGCGATTTCCGCCGACTCTTTCATCACGTCGCCCAATTGCCCGGTGAGTTTGAAGCCACGATTCAGGGTGTGGATGCGCGTGGCTTCGATCGGCAGGGTCGCGCCGCCCATGCTGGTCCAGGCCAGGCCGGTGATGACGCCGGTACCGGACAGCACTTGCTCGTTGCGGAAGACTGGATGGCCGAGTGAGGATTCGAGGTCTTTCGGGCCGAGCTTGATCACCGCTTTCGGCTCGTCGATCAGTTTCACAACGGCTTTGCGCACCAGTTTGCCCAGTTGTTTTTCCAACTGCCGAACCCCCGCTTCACGGGCGTATCCGTCGATCAACGCTTTGAGGGCGCTGTCGCTGATACTCAGGCTGCCTTTGGACACGCCGGCCTTTTCCAGTTGCTTGGGCCATAGGTGACGTTTGGCGATGGCGATTTTTTCTTCGGTGATGTAACCCGACAGGCGAATCACTTCCATCCGGTCCAGTAATGGGCCGGGAATCGAATCCAGGGTGTTGGCGGTGCAGATGAACAGCACTTTCGACAGGTCCAGACGCAAGTCCAGGTAGTGGTCGAGGAATTCGACGTTCTGTTCCGGGTCGAGGGTTTCCAGCAGCGCCGAGGCCGGGTCGCCCTGGTAGCTCTGGCCCATCTTGTCGATCTCGTCGAGCATGATCACCGGGTTCATCACTTCGACATCTTTCAATGCATGGACGAGTTTGCCCGGCTGCGCGCCGATGTAAGTGCGGCGATGGCCCTTGATCTCGGCTTCGTCGCGCATGCCACCGAGGCTGAAGCGGTAGAACGGCCGACCGAGGGATTCGGCGATGGATTTGCCGACACTGGTTTTACCCACGCCCGGCGGGCCGACCAGCAGCACGATGGAGCCGCTGATCTCGCCTTTGTAGGCCCCGACGGCGAGGAACTCGAGGATGCGGTCCTTGATGTCGTCGAGGCCGGCATGGTGTTTGTCCAACACCTTGCGTGCGTGCTTGAGGTCAAGTTTGTCCTCGCCGTACACGCCCCACGGCACCGAGGTCGCCCAGTCGAGGTAGTTGCGGGTAACCGCATACTCCGGCGAACCGGTTTCGAGGATCGACAGCTTGTTCATTTCCTCTTCGACGCGTTTTTGCGCCTGGGGCGGCAGAACCTTGCCTTCAAGGCGTTGCTCGAACTGCTCGATGTCGGCGCTGCGGTCGTCCTTGGTCAGGCCCAGCTCTTGCTGGATAACCTTGAGTTGTTCCTTGAGGAAAAACTCGCGCTGATGCTCGCCGATCTTGCGGTTAACTTCGGCGGAAATCTCTTTTTGCAGGCGTGCGACTTCGACTTCCTTGCGCAGCATCGGCAGGACTTTTTCCATGCGTTTGAGCATCGGCACGCAGTCGAGCACTTCTTGCAGATCGTTGCCGGTGGCCGAGGTCAGTGCGGCGGCGAAGTCGGTCAGCGGCGACGGATCGTTGGGACTGAAGCGATTGAGGTAGTTCTTCAGCTCTTCGCTGTACAGCGGGTTGAGCGGCAGCAGTTCCTTGATCGCATTGATCAGCGCCATGCCGTAAGCCTTGACCTCGTCGGTCGGCTCGGTGGGCTGGTGAGGGTATTCGACTTCCACCAGGTACGGCGGGCGATGGTGCTTGAGCCAGGTGCGAATGCGCACGCGAGTCAGGCCCTGGGCGACGAATTGCAGTTTGCCGTTTTCGCGACTGGCGTGATGCACCTTGACCAGCGTGCCGTAGAGCGGCAGGGTCGAGGTGTCGAAATGGCGCGGGTCTTCCTGGGGCGTGTCCATGTAGAACAGGGCCAGGGAGTGGTGATCGGATTTGCTCACAAGATCCAGCGTTTCAGCCCACGGTTCTTCATTGACGATGACCGGCAGCACTTGGGCCGGGAAGAACGGGCGGTTGTGGATCGGGATGATGTAGACCTTGTCCGGCAGGTTCTGGCCTGGCAGGGCGAGGTCTTTGCCGGTGGAGTGGTGTTCGGCGTTCTCTGGGTCGGCGTATTCGCTCGGCTCTTCGGGGAATTCTTGCTGGTCGCTCATGGGGCACCTGCGCAATTGGGTATGGGTGTTAGATGG
>NZ_JBBWCB010000331.1:0-465 GCF_039888995.1 Pseudomonas rossensis
AATCTGGTCTCGCCGGGACCGACTGCGACCTCGATGTGGGACAACCTGGGGTTGAGCGATGGGGAGCTTGGCGATGTTGCCGACACGCTTGGTAAACGTCTGTTGCCGGGTCATTTTCTCGATGCGGCGGCGGTGGCCAATGTGATTGTTTTTCAGCTGTCGCAGGGGGCTCGGGGTGTTTACGGTCAGGACTGGAAGGTCGATAACGGTTACACCTTGGGCTGAAGGGTAAATATTTACGCTCGGGGTACATATCTATTTTTGCGGTAACGGCGGCTATTGGTTCCGCTTTTACAGCGGGTCACTTGGAGAAGCGCCAAGTAACCAAGCGCTCTTGCCCCTGACGTACGGTGCCTCGCCTAGGCTCGGCATGCCCTCGCTCAGGTCCTGCTCCGTGGGCCCGCCGCCATCGGCCATCCATGGCCGGGGGCGGCTACCGCGGCATCCTTGCCGCGGTGCCCACTG
>NZ_JBBWCB010000332.1:0-437 GCF_039888995.1 Pseudomonas rossensis
CGTGACCACCAGCGAAGACGCCCCAGTCAACGGCAGCGTGCTCACCGGCACCAACAGCGTTGACGGCCCGGTCAGCGTAGTTAATTTCACCGTCGGTGAGACTACCTACGCCGCCGGCAGCACGGCGACTATCGCCAACGTCGGCACCCTGGTCATCGGAACGAACGGGGCTTATACCTTCACCCCGGCGGCCAACTACAACGGCACGGTGCCAACGGTCAGCTACACCGTCACCGACGGTTCCGGCAGCAACGTCACCTCGACCCTGAACATCAGCGTCACCCCGGTCGATGACACCTTCACCGATATCGGCGAAAACGTGACCACCAGCGAAGACGCCCCAGTCAACGGCAGCGTGCTCACCGGCACCAACAGCGTTGACGGCCCGGTCAGCGTAGTTAATTTCACCGTCGGTGAGACTACCTACGCCGCCGGCA
>NZ_JBBWCB010000333.1:0-437 GCF_039888995.1 Pseudomonas rossensis
AAAAAGAGAGAGAAAAGAGAAGAGGAGGAGGAAGAGGAAGAGGGGGAGAAGAGAAAGGAGGAGGAAAGAAGGGGGGGGGGAAAAAAAGAGAAGAGGGAAGAAAAAGGAGAGAAAAGAGGAAAGGGAGAGGAGGAGAGAGGAAAGGGGAAAGAGAAAGAAAGAGAAAGGGAAGAAAGAAGAGGAAAGGAGGAGGAGAAAGGAAGGGGAAGAGAGGGAAGAAGAAGAAAAGGAAAGAAGGGGGAAAGAAGGAGGGGAAAGGGAGAAAGAGGAGAGGAAAAAAGGAAGGAGGGGGAGGAAGGGAGAAGGAGAGGGAGGAAACGAGAAGGACACAGAGGAGGAAGAGGAGAGCAGGGGGGAAAGGGGAGGGAGAGAGAAAGAGGGAAAGAGAAAGGGAGAGAAAAGAGGGAAGGGAAGGAAAGAGGGAAGAGAAAGGGAGA
>NZ_JBBWCB010000334.1:0-437 GCF_039888995.1 Pseudomonas rossensis
GCCGTCGACGCTGCTGGTGCCGGTGAGGACGCTGCCGGTCACCGGAGCGTCTTCGGAAGTGGTCACGGTTTCGCTGACATCGGTGAAGCTGTCATCCACCGGGGTGACGTTGATGTTCAGGGTCGAGGTGACATTGCTGCCGGAACCGTCGGTGACGGTGTAGCTGACCGTTGGCACCGTGCCGTTGTAGTTGGCCGCCGGGGTGAAGGTGTAGGCGCCGTTCGTTCCTATGGTCAGGGTGCCGACATTGGCGATGGTCGCGGTGCTGCCGGCGGCGTAGGTGGTTTCGCCGATGGTGAAGTTGAGCACGCTGACCGGGCCGTCGACGCTGCTGGTGCCGGTGAGGACGCTGCCGGTCACCGGAGCGTCTTCGGAAGTGGTCACGGTTTCGCTGACATCGGTGAAGCTGTCATCCACCGGGGTGACGTTGATGTTCA
>NZ_JBBWCB010000335.1:0-413 GCF_039888995.1 Pseudomonas rossensis
TGGCGCCTGCTGCGGGCGAAGTGCGCCCAGCAGCCTTGGAGGCGGCGGTCAATACGGCCATTACGCAACACGGACTTCAGACAGGCACGCGCGCGGCCATTAACCACGCCTTCAACGTGGTGCTGCAGGGGCCTTCCGGTGTAGTCCGCCTGATACCTGTGTGGCCCGAACACCAAGCCGTGATGGCGCAACTGCCCACAACCCTTCCCCGGCAATATCGCTCTACGATTTCACGATTTCTGTGTCACCTCGAGCAGCAGGGTCTGCACTGGTCAACGCTGGCGCCTGCTGCGGGCGAAGTGCGCCCAGCAGCGTTGGAGGCGGCGGTCAATACGGCCATTACGCAACACGGACTTCATCCAGGCACGCGCGCGGCCATTAACCGCGCCTTCAACGTGGTGCTGCGGGGGCCT
>NZ_JBBWCB010000336.1:0-408 GCF_039888995.1 Pseudomonas rossensis
TCTTCGCTGGTGGTCACGGTTTCGCTGATGTCGGTGAAGCTGTCATCGACCGGGGTGACGCTGATGTTCAAGGTCGAGGTGACATTGCTGCCGGAACCGTCAGTCACGGTGTAGCTCACGCTAGGCACCGCGCCGTTGTAATTGGCGGCCGGGGTGAAGGTGTAAGCGCCATTGGCGGCAAGCACCAGGGTGCCAACGTTGGTGATGTTCGCGGTGCTGCCGGCGGCGTAGGTGGTTTCACCTATGGTGAAATTGAGCACGCTGACCGGACCATCAACGCTCGACGTCCCGTTAAGAACGCTGCCGCTGACTGGGGCGTCTGCGCTGGTGGTCACGGTGTCGCTGATGTCGGTGAAGCTGTCGTCGACCGGGGTGACGCTGATGTTCAAGGTCGAGGTGACATTGCTG
>NZ_JBBWCB010000337.1:0-408 GCF_039888995.1 Pseudomonas rossensis
GACGCGGGATGGAGCAGTCTGGTAGCTCGTCGGGCTCATAACCCGAAGGTCGTCGGTTCAAATCCGGCTCCCGCAACCAAACATCAAAAAAGGCTACTCGAAAGAGTGGCCTTTTTTGTGCGCGTCTCTTTTGTAAATATGAGCATAGATACGAGCGGGTAACGGCTGACGGCGCAGAAACGAGAAATCGTTCCGATTCCGAAACTTAAGTTTCCCTCACCACCGTTCGCCGCTCATCTACGCTTATATGACCCTATTCAGGATTAACGGTTGACACTCCGGCGTTCGCCTGTAGAATGCCGCCACACAGACGCGGGATGGAGCAGTCTGGTAGCTCGTCGGGCTCATAACCCGAAGGTCGTCGGTTCAAATCCGGCTCCCGCAACCAAACATCAAAAAAGGCTACTC
>NZ_JBBWCB010000338.1:0-397 GCF_039888995.1 Pseudomonas rossensis
TTTTCTTTCCTTCCTCCTTTTCTTCCTTCTTCTTTCTCCCCCCTTCTTCCTCCCTTCCTTCCCCTCTCTCTTCTCTTTTCTCCCTTCTCTCCTTTTTTCCCTTCTTCCCTTCTCTCTTCTCTTCCCCCCTCTTTCTTCCCCCCTTCCCTTCCCTCTTTTCTTTCCCCCTCCTTCCTCTTTTCCTCCTCCCTCTCTCCTCCTTCCCTTCTTCTCTCCTCTTTCCTCTCCCCCCCCCTTCTCTCTCTCCCTCCCTCTCCCTTCCCCTTTTTTCTCCTTCTTTCTTTTCTCTCCTCCCTCCTCTTTCCTCTTTTCTTCCTCCTTTTCTTTTTCCTCTCTTCTCCCTCTCCTTCCCCCCTTCCCTCCTTCCTCTTTCTCTTCTCCCCCTCTTCCTCTTCCT
>NZ_JBBWCB010000339.1:0-396 GCF_039888995.1 Pseudomonas rossensis
GGAGACGGTGAAGGTGCACCGGCGCAATCTCTATCACAAGCTCAATGTGAATGGGCATGGTGAGCTGTTTGCGTTGGTGTTGCAGCCGCGCTGAGATCAACATCAAAAGATCGCAGGCTTCGCCAGCTCCTACGTTGGGATGGCGTACACCCTGTGAGCTGGCGAAGCCTGCGATCTTTTGATCTTCAGCTAACCCAGCCTGAACACCAACGCCTTCAACCCGCATTCAACATCGGCGTCCGGAAATTCCGGCGGATTGTCCAGCCGTTGCTCGAACCGCAGGCTCGGTGCTTCGCGGGTGACGCCATCGATGAGGAAGTCCGCACCGAACGCCGGATCGTTCATGCACGCCAGAACCGTGCCTTCGGGGCTGAGCAATTCCGGCAGTCGACGCAG
>NZ_JBBWCB010000035.1:0-50144 GCF_039888995.1 Pseudomonas rossensis
GCTGGCCGTGATGGTGCACGACCAGATCGCCCCACTGATGAACTGGCCCGCCGCCTCCGCTGCCGGTGTGGTGCTGATTGTCACCACGCTCGCAATCATGACCTTGTCCGAATACATCACTGGCCGTCGTCGGCGCATGCTGGAGGCTTCCCAATGAGCACCCTGATCAAGAAACGTTATGGGCTGCTGCCCGGCGAGACCGGAAAGTTTGCCGGCATCCTGTCGGGCTTCATCCTGCTGCTGGCGGTGTTGCCGATCCTGACCATGATTGTGATGTCGTTCAGTGGTGCGTCGAACCTCGACTTCCCGCCGAACAGCTACAGCCTGCAATGGTACAAGGCTGCCTGGAACACCTTCGTGTCGCCGGATTCCAGCGATGTGCTGAGCCTCGGTAAAGCCATGACCACCAGCCTGATGGTGGCGTGCCTGACCATGGTGTTTGCGACGATTGTCGCGGTGCCGGCCGCCTATGCCCTGACCCGTTGTGAGTTCCGCGGAAAAGCCGTGGCGCTGCAACTGATGTCGCTGCCATTGGTGTTCCCGATGGTGGTGTTGGGGCTGGCGTTATTGCTGGTGTTCGACAGCCTGCCGTTCCAAATGACCACCTCACGGTTGGTGATTGCTCACGTGATCCTGGCGCTGCCGTTCGTGGTGAAAAACTGCACCGCCGCGATGCTCTCCATCGGCAGCGAAGTCGAAGAAGCCGCGCAGATGCTTGGCGCTTCACCGACCCGGGCGATTATCGATGTGGTGGTGCCGTTGATGAAGTCGGGGATTCTGGCGGGGATGCTGCTGGCGTTCATCGTCTCGTTCAACGAATTCACTGTGACCTACTTCCTCTACACCATCGACGTCATGACCGTGCCGATCTGGATGTACAGCCGCACCGTGTCATCGCTCGACCCTACCGTTTTCTCGTTTGCCGTGCTGATCGTGCTGATCGACTTCGTCCTGATCTGGGCGTTGGAGAAGCTGGTCGGTGAAGGTGGCGTTTCGTTCTGATTCTTGAGGTGCAACATGACTGGTCTGATTCTGGAAAACGTCGAGAAACATTACGGCTCGGCCTGCGCGGTAAAGGATGTAAACCTGCATTTGCCTGAGGGCAAACTGGTGTGTTTTCTCGGCCCGTCGGGCTGCGGCAAAACCACGTTGCTGCGGATGATCGCGGGGCTTGAAACCCTGAGCGGCGGCGAGATTCGCCTGGACGGTGAAGACATCGGCCACACGCCGGCGCATCAACGTAATTTCGGCATGGTGTTTCAATCGCTGGCGCTGTTCCCGCACATGACGGTGGGGGAGAACATCGCCTATCCGCTGAAACTGCGTGGCGTCAGCAAGGCTGCTCAGCAGGCGCGGGTGGTGGAGTTGCTGCAACTGATTCAGTTGCAGGAAATGATCGACCGTCCGGTGTCGAAACTCTCTGGCGGTCAACGTCAGCGCGTGGCAATTGCCCGGGCGATTGCCAATCACCCGAAAATTCTGCTGCTCGACGAACCGCTGTCGGCGCTGGACGCCAAGCTGCGTGAGTCGATGCAGGTGGAAATCCGTCAGCTGCAACAACGCTTGAACATCACCACCATCATGGTGACCCACGACCAGCGTGAAGCCATGACCATGGCGGATATCGTCGTGGTATTGGGTGAGCATCGGGTCCAGCAAGTGGGCACGCCGATTGAAATCTATCGTCACCCGGCCAATGAATTTGTTGCGGACTTTATCGGCTCGGGCAATATTTTCCCGGCCACGGCACTGGGCAATGGGAAGATTGGGCTGCCGGGTGGCGATGCGCTGGAAGTGCCGATCTGCAGCAGCATTGTGGTGGGTGAGAAAGTGAAGATGTTGATTCGTCCTGAGGACCTGCAACTGTCGCATCCGCAGGCGACGGCGGGGAATCGGTTGCTCGGTAAGGTGACGTTTGTGCGTGATATTGGCGCGACGATCGAAACGACAGTGGAGTGTTCCGGGGTGTCGTTTACGGCGTTGAGTACGCCGTGTCAGGGGTTTGGGTTGAGCATTGGCAATCCGGTGTCGGTGACGTTGCCGGCTGAGGCTTGCCGCGTACTCGGCGCCTGACATTAGAAACTGGTCGAATTCACTGGCCTCATCGCGGGCAAGCCCGCTCCCACAGGTTATGTGTACACCGCAATACCTGTGGGAGCGGGCTTGCCCGCGATGAGGCCATCAGCCACACAACAAATGCCGGATCAAACCGACAACCGCAACCGCGCCAAATCCCGCAACGGCGGAGCCCCGAACAATCGGCTGTACTCCCGGCTGAATTGCGAAGGGCTTTCATACCCGACCCGATACCCCGCCGCCGAAGCCTCCAAGCCTTCCGCCAGCATCAACCGTCGCGCTTCTTGCAGGCGCAGTTGCTTCTGATACTGCAACGGACTCATCGCCGTCATCGCCTTGAACCGGTGATGCAACGTCGACACACTCAGGTTCACTTCCTTCGCCAGATCATCGATGCGCAACGGCTGTTCATAGTTGCCGTTGAGCCATTTGATCGCCTGACTGATGCGATGGCTCTGGCTGTTGGCGATAGCGATTTCGTACAGCCGATGGCCCTGCTGGCTGCGCAAAAGTCGATACAGGATTTCCCGGCGAATCAGCGGTGCGAGCATGGCGATGTCTTTCGGCGCATCCAGCAAACGTGCCAGACGCAGCACGGCGTCTAGCATCGCGGTGTCGATCCGTTCGACATACAAGCCTCTTCCCGTTGGCCGGGTGGGCACACCGAGAGGGCCGGCGTCGGCAATCAGCGCGGAGATTTCCGCCGGGTCGATATCCAGCCGCACCGCGAGGATCGGTTCTTCAGACGTGACATTCACCACGCGCCCGCTCAGTGGCATCGAAACCGACACCACCAGGTAATTCAGCGGATCGTAATTGAAGTATTCATCGGCCAGCCTGACCTCTTTACGGCCCTGCGCCATGATGCACAGCGCCGGTTGCGCCAGTACCGGGGCAAACTCATGGGACTTGCTATGGCGCGACATGAACAACGAGCCGACGGCAGTCGCATAAGTGCCATCCTCCGCCGTGTTATGGCGAATGATAGCGGCCAGTTCCGCGCGCTGTTTCTCCATTTCGGCGTCCAGCGGGGCTTCAAAGTGATCGAGCGACGACATGCAAGGCATCCTCGGTGGGGCGTCAGTAATGAGGCGAGCTTAAGTTTGTGCAAGACGAAGCGGTAGACACATCCTGCCTCAACCTTGCCTGATTCTGCACGGAGTGAATTAACGGCACCTCTATGACAGGGCAACCCAAGGAAAACTTGCTTGAAAGCCCTGTTTCATTGGCACGAAAGCTTTAACAGGTTGTTACAGGTTTTTCGAGAAGCCGCGCAGGATTGTGCAACAAGCTGGCAGGAATCGACTAACCGCGCTTCTACCTGCGCGCTTAACCTTTGATCCTGTCGCAGCCCGTCCCACGGCTGCCACTCGAGTACCTGGGAGGGTTGAACATGTCTACGCAGATCCCCGTCAGTCATATGGCTTTTGTTCGTGCCCGCGCCGGGCGTTCGGCGGAACTTGGTGCGCGCCTGAGCGCCTTGATCGAGCCGTCCCGCAGCGCCCCGGGTTGCCTGAATTTTGCCCTGCAACATTCGCAGTGCGATCCGGAGTTGTGGCTGGTGTCCGGTTTCTGGATGAACCAGCAGGCCATGACCGCTTACTTCAGCACCCCGGCCATGCAGATTTTTGCCGGGTTGGTGCAAGACCTGGTGGTCAACAGCCTGGATTTTCATACCTTCAAGGACGTGTCGGCTGCCCAGGCGCTGGGGCAGTCCCAGTCGTGGGTACACAAAATGGCGGGTTGAGGGTTTAATGGCTCAACTCTCAATCAGCCAGGATCCGCGACATGGCACGCAAAGCCTTTGAAACCTTCGAAGCCGTATCTGCCGTAGTACCCCGCGAGGGCGGTTATCACGCCGCAATTGCCACCAAAGCCATCGGTGGTTCGGGTGCACCGCGCTTTCACACGCTGCTCGAAGAACAGACCTTCAAAACTGCCCATGAGGCCGATGAGGCCGCAGCCAAAGAACTGACCCGTCTCAGGGACGTCAGCGAAGACGGCGACCTGATCTGGTAATTACTTGACCGCCCCCGGGCGATACATCTTGAACAATGCCTCAGGCCCCAGCTGGAAATAATCCGCTGGCCCGCCGCCGCGCAGGATCGGTTCTGCCGCGGCGGTGTCGTACACCCCATCCTTCAACAGCCACTTGGCGATATGCACGGCGACCACTTCGCCGAGAATCAGCCAGCTCGGCACCACGTTCCCGTCGGCCCGCTGCAACTGAATGATCTGCGTGACCTTGCACTCGAAGGACACCGGGCTTTCGGCGACGCGCGGCACCTGAATGATTTTCGACGCTGCCGGGGTTAGCCCGGACAGCTCGAACTCGTTGACCTCAGGCCCGACCATGGCAGAGCACTGGTTCATCTGCTCGGCCAGCGGACGGGTCGCCAGGTTCCAGGCGAACTCGCCGGTTCGCTCGATGTTATTCAGGCTGTCTTTGCGCCCGACACTGGAAAAACCAATGATCGGCGGAATGTAGTTGAACGCGTTGAAGAAACTGTAAGGCGCCAGGTTCAGGCGGCCATCGGCATCCTGAGAGGAAATCCAGCCAATGGGACGCGGGCCGACGATGGCATTGAACGGGTCATGCGGCAGGCCGTGGCCGTTGGCGGGTTCGTAGAAATGGATGTCGTCGGGCATGGCGTAAATTCCTGGGGGGCTCGGGAGGCGGTCATGGTGCAAGGACGAACGGATAATTTCCAGCGATGAGATCCAAATGTGGGAGCAAGCTTGGTCCGGGCGGCGTTCCGACGATGACGGCAGCACATCCGACATCTATGTGGCTGACAGACCGCAATCGTCGGAACGCCGCCCTGACCAAGCTCGCTCCCACAGGGGTTCTGTGTAGACTCCGGCATTTATGTTCCTCCAGATATAAGTAAGCCCGGCCGAAGCCGGGCTGTGAACCTTCCTCCAACTATTAGCCGATGGATTCTGCGGTACCGGTTTTATCGAAACCGTCAGCGGCATAGGTATCAGAATGAGCGCGTTCGACGGAGGCGCTGGCTTCGGACGCGAAGGAGGCCGAACCGGTTTTGTCATAACCATCAGCGGCAAAGGTGTTGGCAGCCAATACGGAAAGGGTCAGGGCGAGGATCAGTTGGATTTTCATGATGTGTACTCCAGGTTCGTTCGCAGTGAATACGTACAGGCGCTGATTCGGGGGCCTGTAACGGATATACGTGCGTCACGTTGATTTGGATGCGGTCCGCTGCAGAATGCTGCGGGGGCATTAACCGATCGTTATCTGCTGGAGGGGTCGACCTGGAACCGAGGCGCGCCCATCGCGAGCAAGCTCGCTCCCACATTCGACCGCATTCTCCTGAAAGAACTCGGTCAATGTGGGAGCGAGCTTGCTCCGGGCGGTGTTCCGACGATGAGGCCCTGGCAGTCACCCTTGCAGTGACTGCTGAACGCCTGTCAGTCCGTCTCGATCCGCGAATGCTTGCGGGTGTCTTTCATAGTGATGTACACCAGCAACGACACGGCAATACACGCGGTGACATACCAGTAGTAACCGGTTTCCATGCCGATGCTCTTGAACCACAGTGCGATGTATTCAGCGGTGCCGCCGAAGATCGACACGGTCAGCGCGTACGGCAGGCCAACGCCCAGGGCGCGGATTTCGGTCGGGAACAGTTCGGCTTTGACCACCGCATTGATCGAGGTGTAGCCGCTGACGATGATCAGCGCCGCCATGATCAAGAAGAACGCGCCCCACCAGGTCTGCACGGTGTGCAGGGTGGTCAGGATCGGCACGGTGAACAGCGTCCCGAGAATACCGAAGGCAATCAGGATCGGCCGGCGACCGACTTTATCCGAGAGCCCGCCAATGATCGGTTGCAGGCACATGAACAGGAACAGCGTGGCAGCCGAAATAGTGGTGGAGTCGGAGATGCTCATGCCGACGGTGTTCACCAGGTATTTCTGCATGTACGTGGTGTAGGTGTAGAACGCCAGGGTGCCGCCCATGGTCAGGCCGACCACGGTCATCAGTTCCTTCGGATGACGCATCAAGGTGCGCATCGCGCTTTCCTTGGCCTTCTCTTTCTTGGTGAACGACTCGGTTTCTTCCATGCCACGACGCAAGTACAGCGCGACCACGGCACACAGCGCGCCGATGGCGAACGGGATGCGCCAGCCCCAGGCGTACAGCTCTTCAGTGGTCAGGGTCTGTTGCAGCACGATCAACACCGCCAGGGCGATGAGCTGGCCGGAGATCAGGGTCACGTACTGGAAGCTGGAGTAGAAGCCGCGACGTTCCTTGGTCGCCATCTCGCTGAGGTACGTCGCCGAGGTGCCGTACTCGCCACCGACCGACAGGCCTTGCAGCAAACGGGCGAAAATCAGCAGGATCGGTGCGCCAATGCCAATGGTTTCATAACCCGGGCTCAGGGCGATCAGCAGCGAGCCGAAACACATCAGGTACACCGAAGCCATCAGCGCTTTCTTGCGACCGGCCTTGTCGGCGTAGAGGCCCATCAGCCAGCCACCGATCGGGCGCATCAGGAAGCCCACGGCGAAGATCGCGGCGGTGTTCAGCAGTTGTGCGGTGGTGTCGCCTTTGGGGAAAAAGGCCTTGGCGAAGTACAGGGAGAAGGCGGCGTAGACGTACCAGTCGTACCACTCGACCATGTTGCCGACAGAGCCGCTGAAGATCGATTTGATGCGACTGGCAGTGGTTCTTTCTTTGGCAGGCGAAGCTGCCGACCCAAGAGGCAGGGTTTGTGAGTTATCCATGACGGATCCTTCATTTAATTGTTTTTGTGGAGCGCGTTGAAACGCAGCCTGCTTGGGCTATAGCAGGAGATGTGCCAACGGAGGGAGGGGCGGTTTAGAGGGGGTGACGATGATTAGTGAGCGAAAATCCGCTCATTCCGGACAGGGTGTGAGCGGAAAGGCGCTTATCCAGCTTATGGATTTGCTTTGCCTGTACCGGCCTCTTCGCGGGCAAGCCCGCTCCCACAGTGACCGTGTTGAATACAAACTTTGTGTACGACGCTGTCCACTGTGGGAGCGGGCTTGCCCGCGAAGAGGCCCGATCAGACGCTACAAGAACATCTCGCGGGTCAGGCCATGCCGCTGCATCTTCTCATTGAACGTCCGGCGCGGCAGTTGCAGCTCTTCAAGCACCGCTTTCACATCGCCCTTATGCCGGGTCAACGCCGCGCGCAGACAATGCGCTTCAAACGCTTCCTGCTGCGCCGCCAGCGATTGCCCAGGGTCAATCCCCACCGGTTCCGGCTCACCCAGTCCTAATACTTGCCGCTCAGCAACGTTCGCCAATTCGCGCACATTGCCCGGCCAGTCATGGCTCAGCAGATGGCTCAACTGCGGGCCGCTCAGCGGTGGAAACGTCCGTCCCAAGCGCTCGGCGGCATTTTGTGCAAACGACTCGAACAACAGTGGAATGTCTTCACGCCGCTCGCGCAAAGGTGGCAGCCGCAACTCGGCCACGTTCAACCGATAGGCCAGGTCCTCGCGAAAGCGTCCGGCCCGGGCTTCGTCCAGCAAGTCGGGTTTGGTCGCGGCGATGATCCGCAAATCCACGCGGATGCTCTGATTGGAACCCAATCGCTCCAGCTTCTGCTCCTGCAACACCCGCAGCAATTTCACTTGCTGGGCCAGCGGCATGCTTTCGATTTCATCGAGAAACAGCGTGCCGCCATCGGCGTATTCGAGCTTGCCGATGCGTTTGCCCGAGGCGCCGGTGAACGCGCCGCTCTCGTGGCCGAACAATTCGGCCTCGAACAACTGCTCGGGAATCGCCGCACAGTTCAATGCCACAAACGGTTTGTCGGCACGCGGACCGAAGTCGTGCAGGCAACGGGCAACCAATTCCTTGCCGCTGCCGGTTTCACCACGAATCAACACATTGACCGGCAGCGTCGCCAGGTCCAGCACTTGCCGACGCAGCGTCTGCAAACCACGGGACACGCCCAGCAGCGTCGCATCGAGTTTGGCGCGGTTGTCCGCTTGCTCGTGCAGGGCACGGTTCTCCAGCACCAGCCGCCGCTTGTCCAGCGCACGGCGCAGACTGCCG
The DNA here is from genome assembly GCF_039888995.1 of Pseudomonas rossensis. NCBI lineage: Bacteria > Pseudomonadati > Pseudomonadota > Gammaproteobacteria > Pseudomonadales > Pseudomonadaceae > Pseudomonas > Pseudomonas rossensis. Next base: position 8,129 of record NZ_JBBWCB010000035.1, read on the forward strand.
AGCAGGGTTTCGGGGCTGAAGGGTTTTTCAAGGAAGTCGTAGGCACCATCGCGCATCGCTTCGACCGCCATCGGCACATCGCCGTGACCGGTCAGCAGAATCACCGGCAAGTCGGCATCGCGCCGCTGAACCTCGGCCAGCAGTTTCAGGCCGGTCATGCCAGGCATGCGCACGTCGCTGAGGATCACCCCGGGGAAATGCTTCGGCAGCTGCGCCAGGCATTCATCGGCGCGGCTGAACAACTGCACCTCGAACCCCGACAGGCTCAGCCATTGTTCAACGGCACTGCGAATACTGCTTTCGTCGTCGACCACCATCACTGAATTCAGCATGAGCCAGGGGCCTCCAGGTCGATGGGCAAGGTCACGGTGAACACCGCGCCGTTTGCATGATTGTCGGCGCTCAGGCGTCCACCCGATTCGTGAACGATGGCAAAGGATACGGCCAGCCCGAGGCCCAGGCCATCACCCACCGGTTTGGTGGTGAAGAACGGATCAAACACGTTCGCCAAGTGCTCTTCGGCAATGCCGCCACCGTTGTCGGTGACGGTCAGGCGCCAGAGTTGTTCGTCGGCTTCGAGACGGATTTCCAGGCGCTTGCAGGGTTTGTCCTGCATGGCGTCCAGGGCATTGCGCAGCAAATTGATCAGCACCTGTTCCAGACGAATCGCATCGCCACGCACCCAGGCCGGGCGCGTCAGGTGCAGCACCGTGCTGACCTGTTCATCGCGCAACCGTGTGTCGAGCAGCTGCAACGATTGGTCGACCACCGCTGCCAGGTCCAGGCGTTCGCGTAAACCGCTGGGGCTTTTGCGGGCGAAGGTTTTCAGGTGACCGGTGAGTGCGGCCATGCGCGTCAGCATGTCATCCACCGGTTTGAGCGCCTTGTAGGCGTCGTCGACCCGACCGTGATCGAGCAGCAGCCTCAGAGTAGCAAGCTGCATGCGCTGGGCGGTCAGCGGCTGGTTGATTTCATGGGCCAGCGCGGCGGACATCTGGCCGAGGGCGGCGAGTTTGGCCGATTGCACCAGACCGTCCTGAGCGGTGCGCAGGTCGCGGGTGCGCTCTTCCACCAGTTTTTCCAGCTCTTCACGACTGCGCTGGCGCAGCTTGGCCAGACGCCAGCGCTGATTGAGGAACAGCAACAGAAACACCACGGCCAGCCACAACCCGGCAGCGGCAAGCCCGGCGTTGCGGCTGTCTTCGAAAGCGATTTGCGGACGGCGCAGCAGGTGCAGCGTCCAGCCTTCGGTGCTCAGCGACAGCGATTCCCACAGGTAATTGGCCGTCCCGTCAGGACCCACGACCCGCGTCAGATCACTGTTGTCGTCGAAGCGCCGTACCGATTGATACTCGAGCGGTGTCAGCGGTTGTTTGTCGTATTGGCGGGTGGCCTTGAGTTCGGCGTGATCGCTGTCACTCAGCGGTTTCAACAGGCGATAGCGCCAGCCCGGCTGGTTGGCGATGAAGATAATCCCGCGTGCATCACTGACCAGCAGCGTGTCGCTGCCCTGACGCCACTCGCGCTCCAGTTCCGGAAATTCGAGTTTCACCACCATGGCGCCGAGGAACTGGCCGTCGTCGCCGGTGACCGCGCTGGACAGGAAGTAACCGGGAATGCCGCTGGTCACGCCCACCGCGTAAAAGCGCCCGGTGCCCTGGGTGCGGGTCTGGCTGAAGTAGGGGCGAAAGCCATAGTTGTGGCCGACATAACTGCTGGGCAGACGCCAATTGCTGGCGGCCACTGCCAGGCCGGTGTGGTCGAGCAGTTCCAGGGTCGAGGATTGCGCCGCGCCGTTGATCTTTTCCAGTTTGCGATTCAGTGCGTCCTGCTGTTCAGCGGATACCGAGCCATTGAGGGCTGCACGCAATTCCGGATCCAGTGCGAGCACAGCGGGCAGGGCGCGGTAGCGGTCGATCAGGGTGTGCAAAGAGTTGGCGTATAACGCCAGTTGCTGATTGGCGCGGGCGGCGTCTTCGACCAGGGCCTGGCGTTCGGTGTGGCGCATGGCTAAACCGGCCGCCAACGCTGAGCCGGCAACGATCAGCAAGGTGTACAGCATCAGACGTAACGTCCGGGAGGTCGCAAGCATGGCGTAGTAAACAGTCAGCAATACGGGCGCGCACCATAGCATGCACGCCGCGTGTGGACAGAGTTGCCAGTGTAAAGCTCATCCGTTTATGCAGCGGCTTTACCGCTGTTTCTGTGAGTTCGAATAGTATTCACGAAACTGTACAGCATGCCGGTGATTTCACCCGATTCCTTATCCAGACTTTGAATATCGATCCCATTGATACTGGTGACGGAAAGTGCGTCGGCATACTCGTGAATGCTATCCATGCTGGACTCAATAGCGTCTGCGAGCCCGAGAATACCATTTTCGAACTCATCCATTTTTTCGCTTGATTTCTCCTTGCTGGCCCCAATTGTTTCATTAAATATTTCCGGTAACCCCAGTATGACGCCTACGCCACTGCTGATTGCGCTCACTGCTTCCGAAGGAAGTCCTGTCAGCGTTTTCTTCAATATTTGACTGGAGGCAAGAGCAGTGGCTTCTTTTGTAAGTTTCAACCCCGACTTCTGAGAGCGGAAGTTCATGTTCTGATATTTTGCTTTTAAATATTCACCCGGATCCATGTGCTTATATTCAGCTTTCTGTATTATTTTTTCCGGGCTCAGTCTTGTGGTTTTCAAGTTTACTGACGCGCTCAAGCCTGTTCTTTCGGCAACGTAGTCCACGAGGCCGCTGACAGCAATTTTGGCGCCGAACCCTAACCCTGCACCCACCAGGTTACCGACACCAGGGGCCACTATGCCCAAGGACTGGGCCCCGATGCCGACGGCAATCCCCACGCCATAACTGATGGCTTTACCTGCCACCAGCACCATCGCTCTGCGCGTCGCCGCAAGCGCGATGTCTGAACCTGAGCCCATCGTGCTGAGCTGCTGGCCGGCATCTCGCGTCCGGCGTTTGGTAATCCCGAGTATTTCTATATGACGAGTTATTTGCTTGTTAGTTTGCTGTCTTAAACGGCGTGTCGCTGACGCTTGGCCGTTTTTGGCGTAGCTGGCGTTTTCCGACGCGATCATCCTGTCTACCCCCGCGTTGAAGTCAGCCATACTCGGCCATTTGACTTCGCCATTGATGTCGACATAACAGATTGGATTGTTCCCCACAAACCCATACAGATTCAGCCCATCCACATCACCCGCCGGATCAGCACTGACCCAACGCTGCAACCACGGTGCGTAATAGCGCGCGCCGTAGTAATACAGCCCGCTGTCATCCATTTCCTTGCCCGAATAGCGGATGGTTTTGTAATCGACGTCTACCTCGTTACTGCGTGCGTACCAGGCCGTGGCGCCGAACGGGTAATAACCTTCCTGGCTGATCACCTGCGCATCTTGATCGAGTTCAATTGCGCAGGAACCCAAATGATCGTCGAGGCTGTAGCGCAATTGATCAGCGGCGACTTTGCCGGGTTTGCCGATCTTCCAGTGCAGGCAACGCACGCTGCCGTGCCCGCCGGGCAGGGTGATCACGTGCAGTTCTTCGCCATTGTCGCGGGTGCGGATTTCCAGCCCCGGCAGGTAGATCACCTCCTGAAAGTGGGTCAGCAATGGCGTGTGGGTTTCGTGCCGTTTGTACACGCGCACGCCCTGGCTGTAGCGGTAGAACTCCTGGTCATCGGAGCCGTTGGTGCGTTTGACCAGCGTCACCGATTCCAGTTGGTCCAGGCTGTTCCACTGCAAGGCTTTGCCCGGCTGCAAGTCCTGAAGGTTGCCGTGGCGATCAAACAGCTTGTTGAAGTCGGGTTCGTCACCGGGTGTCCAGCGCACACCGCGATTACTGCCAGGGTCGATGAACATCTCGCGGGTGTGACAGGCCCCCTCACGCTCATGGCACAACTTGATCAGGTTGTTACCGGCGTCGTACTTATAGTGTTGCGTGTAGTTGAGCCGATTGTTCGGGTCGCCGGGTGAGGGGCGCCCTGGAATGTCCGATGGCAGCGCATCGTCGTAACCTGTGGCGCTGATCAGCCGGTACAGCGAGTCATAGGTGAAGTCGCGGTGGCCATCGATGAGCTGGTTGGCGAAGTAAGTCGGTTTGAACGCGTGGTCTTCGATGCGGGTGATGTTGCCAACGCGGTCGTAGAAGTACTCGAGGTTTTGCAGCGCCGGCTCGGCGTTTTTTTGTGCGCGTTGCGTGGACAGGCGCCCATCGACCGGGTCGTAGGTCCAGGTGCTCAGCACGTCGTTGCCAGCGCATTGTTCGATGATCTGGCCGGCGGCGTTGTACTGCGCGTCTTTCAGAACCGATTCCCAACTCAAGCCATCTTTAATCCGCAGATGAACCTGCTGGAGCTGCCCGGTAATGTCGTAGCACAACTGTTGCTGGTGATCACCGGCATCGGTCTGGCTCAACAGCGTACCGAGCGGGCCATAACTTCGGCTGCTGCGGTAGGGCTTGCTCTCGACCAGGGTTCGGGTTTCGCGCAGTGGCTGTCCCAGCAGGCTGTAGCTGTCGAGACTCAGGGTGCCGGAGCGGTCGACCTGCGCGGTCAATTGGCCGCGCCGGTTGAAAGCAGGATTGGCGGAGGAATCGGCATAGGTAAAGGTTTCGACGTTGGGCTCGCCGCTTTCCTCGATGGCGAGCGGGCGCAACAGAAGGTCGTAGGTGGTGCACCAATGACTGCCACGTTGATCCCAACGCTGAAGCTCTTCCCCGGCCAGTCCGGCCAGGCTCAAGCGCCAGCCGGCATCTACAGAGGAGACCTTCAGCGGCTCGCCGGACAGGCGGTAGACCGTGGTCAGGTTGGGGACGATACCGAACAATCGCGGGTCCCATTGTTCGAGCAGTCGCCCGGCAGCGTCGTAGTGCTGGCGGGTTATCAGGTTTTCCACGGGGCCGGCAGTAACCTTGCGCAAGTACGCGATCTGGCGAATCGGTAAGCCCCGGCTATCAATGGCCGTCACATTAGGGGTGCGCCAATGAACGGTGGTTGTCATGGCTTGCCTGCCTTCAGCTCACCTTCAAACGGTGCAACATAGGTGTCATTAAAGTCCAGGCTGGTGGTGTACCAGGGATGGATGACTTCGCGCGCGACATCCCCTTTGGCGTTGATGACTTTGGTCAGGCGACCGAGCACGTCGTAGAACTGTTGATCGTGATGGCCGAACTTACGAAAGGAATGGTCGTTGATGTAGTGGTGCACGTTGGCGAAGTAGGGGCGAAACACTCGAACGGGCAAGCCTTTGTTGTTGTACTCCACACGTTCGCTGACGCGCCAGCGTGGGTTGGCCGGCTCCACGCGCGGCTGGCCTTGGTCAAGAATCAGTGAGCGGTCTTCGGCCACGACAAAAGCCGGGCCTTGCTCGACCAACTGTTTGGTCTGCAGTGGCCGGCCAAAACCATCCACAAAGACTTTGACGATCTGGATTTGCTGCAGCTCATCATCCCAATAGCGGTCGGCGGTGAGGACGACGCTGTGCACCGGTTCGCGGGGAACCGTATGGATCAGGTCGAGCAGCGCTTGTTCAGGCGCGGTCAGGGATTTGAGCCGGGACAGGCGACGGCGGGCGCTGGCGCGAATGTGCAGACTTGGCAACACGTAGCCTTGTGCGACCCAGGTGGTCAGCCAGTCAGGTGTCTGCCTGACGGAATAAGGGAGTTCACCCATCCAGCTGAACAGGTCCTTGCGCAATACGCTGGCCGCTTTTTGCAGGGCGCCTTTCGGATCTTCGATGGCAGGGTCCGGACGATGGTCCATAGGACGTTCGTGTTCGTCTAGGGGGCGAAAACCCATTTCATCGCCGTCTTCAGTTCCATAAAAACTGATGGCAAGGGGTTGTCCGGACGGCTCGTAAAGGGCTTCCTCGACATTGTTATTGGCATCGATGCTGCGCATGAGTTGCAGCGCGTGATAGTCATATTCGAAACGGGCTTCGCACTTGTCCGGCTGCGTGATGCTTTTCGGCAGCAGACAGTAGGCGTCGTAGCAGGCTGTCGTGGTGCCGTAACTGGGCGTTTCGTTGTACTCCATCACTTTGTAAAAACTATCGAACTTGCCGTACTTGGCAAAACCATACCGGGATGACCAAAGATTTCTTTCCTTGTCCTCTTCCTTGTCTGCCTCCTCGTCTACCCCCAGCACCAGGGGCATGAACGAATAGCCGATTTTTTCCAGTTCGTTCCGAATAACGAGCGACGGCACCGTGTCGTAGGCTTGCAGTGCTGTCTTGTCTAGTTGTGCGAGTTCCAACGGTGCCCGCAGTGCCTCGAAATCGGCGTGGCCATCGGTAAGCACTGTTCGATCGTCAGTCTTGAGGTAGCGATAGACCGACTGCGTGGTCAGTAGCCTCTGTGCGGCCCATTCCGGCGTGGCGTACAGCTCGATAAAGCGTTCATACGAGATATCTGCTGGGGTAAGTCCCGCGGGTGCCGTCCCCTTGGGCAAGACCATTGCGTTGCCACGTTGCAGATAGGGCAGACCTAGTCGCCAGCCTTGCAGGTCCTCCGTCAAGTGAATGAACTCGGTGCGGGTTTCGCTCAGGTAATAAGACTGTTGCGCCGGATCATGGGCATCAAGCCACCATTTCTGTTCATCGACATCGTCAAAGGGCGGTTTATCAATGGAGGTTCTGCGCCGTGCATAGCTGACCGTAATACCATGCACAGGCAGACCGAACTCGTCATGGCCCAACGTGATTTCATGTCGGCACAGCGGGTCATCAATGAAGCGTTCGTACTGGTAGCTGATCTTTTCCAGCGGCAAGGGCAGCATGATCGGGTAAGCGTCATGGTCGCCCTTTTTGCGCAGCTCGCGGACCTTGTAACGGTTTTCCTCCACCGCGAAAGGCACCGCCATGCCCAGGTCATCGTCGGCGGCGTAGGTCTCCACACGCAGCACTGAACCTGCGAGGGCGCGGGCGATTTCGTGGGCGGTGGCTTCATCGGGCGGCGGGATCGGGTCATCGAAAGCGTCGTTGCGGTGATACTGGCAGAACAGCGTGGGTTTCAAATCACACGCTTCGGAGTCACGGTTGAAATAGCCATCGCGTGGCAGATCGATTTGCCGTCCGGTGTGAAACCAGGTGCAGACCAGCGCCGGGGCGGTAAAACCAATGTCATCTTCAATTGCACCGGTTTCACTGTCGGTCTGACGCAGCAATCCGAAGCCGCGAAACTCGCGGTTCAGGCCATCGTAATAGCCCTGCAAATACTGGAAAAACTGGTTCAGGCAGTTGCCGGTGATTTCATCGAGTTGGCTTTGTTGCTTGACCACCGGTACCGGGAACGGCAGGTAGCAAATCGGCAAGCGTTTGAACGTGAGTATCCGTTGCTTTTCATCCAGCCATTCCTGTGCCGAACTGCGATACACCACCTGCGTACTGCAACCCATGTTGTTGTTACTGGCGATGAGCATGTAAGGCTTGGCGCTGACGAAATCGTAGCGCCAGTGCCGTGGCTTCATATGCGGCACGGTCAGGATCAGGCTCGCGCAACCCAGGCCTTGCAGGTCGGCGAGGGTGACCTGGCACAGGTTGTCGTAGCGAATGCCGTCGGGCCAAGGGACCGTGACAGGGATCTGCTCCAGACCATTGCCGCCGCGATTGAAATAGATCTGGAAACAGTCGGACTTCAGATAAATCAGTGCCGGTGCGCCAGAGCCGTCGAGGTCGGCAATCCGCACTCGCGCCGCGTCGAATGTCGCGTAATCGAAGGGCAGGGCACTCATGACAAAACCCTCGCCGAACCGACCGTGACCGATGTTCGGCCAGCATTTGATTTCGTCGTGCCGGATGCGGCACAGCTCGGTCATGTCGCTGCCCAGCAAGTTGCTCAGCATCACCAGTTCGGTGCGGGAGTTGCTGAACAGCGGCAGGCGATCGGTGTCCGGTTTGTGCTCGACCTCCTGGCCCTGCGCGAAACCTTCCTCACGCCTGTTGGCGTACAGGCGCACGGTTCGCGGACCGATCAGCGCCATCGAGCTGAGCCCGTCGCCCATCAAGTCGCCAGACTGTGAAAGCGTGTGGAAGAACTCCACCGGGAACGCCGTAAAGGGAATGAACCCTGACCAGCTGCGATCGGGGTTGAGGGTATGGAAACCGCTCATGCCGGGCGAGGCGAGGATCCAGTCGAGCCGGCCGTCGCCGGTCAGATCGGTCAGCGCCTGATAGGTCGGTTGATTGCGATCGGCCACGGGAATGCGGGTCAGTTCTGTCCATGGGCCATAGTGGATGTCATCCGCCCCCGTCGGCGCGCGCAAGGGTTCGCGGTAATACCAGCTCTGGTCGTAACGACAGAGAAACCCCGGCACGCCTTCACCGAACAAATCAACGCATTGGTGGCTCGCGCCGTCCTCGATGCCGGGCATGTTTTCGAAGGGGAAGAACGGGCTCGACTGCTTATTGAGTTCGAAGCCTGAATAGTCGAACTCCACCGGCGGCATGTTTTCCACGGCGCCGCTGGCGTCGTACGCTTGATAGTGAGCCGCTACGATTTGACTATAGGACCAGAGCGCTGTGCTGCGCGGGTAATCGAGTACCAGGCGTCGAACCAGCACCGGATTGGCCCCTAAATCGGGAAACTGATGAAACATCAATACTTGTTGGCAGAGGCGGCGAGTGCCCACTTCAAAGCCTTGACCATAGGAGGAAAAGGGGTCTGAGCGTGTCAGCCACGGATTAAGTGTGTCGCCGTCATAGACCGGTTTTTCCGTCAGGGCTTTAGTGCGCTCGCCGTAGTCGAATACCAGATGGAAGTGCCATGAAGGCGCTAATGTCAGTATGTTCCAGCCATACAAGTGCTGACTCGCTGCGAAGTTGCCATACAGCACGCGATGCAAGTAACGCTGAGCCCGGTAGTCGTGTGGCAGACCCGGGTCCTCAGACGAGTCCTCTGCTTTGTATTCGAAGCAAATGTGTTCACCGTGGGTGTTCATGCTTTCCTGCAACAACCAGGCAGCAACGCGTTGCGGGCCCTGCGGATCAGCCCGACGCGAGGTATCGGATTTACCGAACAGGTGAAGACTGCCATCGGCCCCATGCACCAGCCAGAAACCCTCGGGAGTGGTGTCGGAGCGCCAGAGTTCAATCAGATCGAACGAACTCTCGACCCGTGGCCAGTAGCGCACAACGCGGTGCTCGCCAATGGGGAGCTTGCGGTATTGAGTCTCGATTCTGGACTTGGGCTTGCCCTTGTCATCCAACTCGGGCATCAACTCCTCACCGCCGGGGCCGACCATGATGTCGACGTCGAGGTAATCAGGCACGCCCTTGCTGGTCCGGCGAGTGATGGCCCTGGTGCCCAAACGCCAGCCGATGCCGAACGGACCGTTACCGCCCTGGCTGTCATAGGCCAGCGCCATGGCGGGATCGAAACCGCGCCCTGCTGAAAGGGGCAGCGGCAACTCGAACGAGGCACTGCCCGTCACGCCGACCGATCCCCAGCTTTTGCCAATCGTGGCAATGGAAGCACTCTTGGCGATGGAGGGTTCAGTGATGCTCAGGGAGGCTTGCTCTTCCATGGGGCTGATCCTGTGTCGGCTTTGCGCTCTCCCGTAGCAACGGTGTCGCGTGATAGAGCGACGCTAACAAAATCAGGGGAAGGTGTGACCTGTCAGATCTGACAGGTGAGGCCGGTTTTTTTAGACCGAATACCGTGGGAAACACTGCGTTATATAGCGAATAGTAAAAGTGACACCCAAAAAAACGGCCGGGCCATCTAAAAGACGACCCGGCCGTATTGGCAGGCTGAAGCGCTTATTGCACTTCCACCGCCAGGCTTTCACTGATCTTTTTCTGCCAGATGGCAGGACCGGTGATGTGTACTGACTCGCCCTTGCTGTCGACCGCAACAGTCACTGGCATGTCTTTGACGTCGAACTCGTAGATCGCTTCCATGCCCAGTTCGGCGAAAGCCACCACGCGGGATTTCTTGATGGCTTGCGCCACCAGATAAGCCGCGCCGCCGACCGCCATCAGGTAGACAGCTTTGTGGTCCTTGATCGCTTCGATCGCGGTCGGGCCGCGCTCGGATTTGCCGATCATGCCCAACAGGCCGGTTTGCTCGAGGATCTGACGGGTGAACTTGTCCATCCGCGTGGCCGTGGTCGGACCGGCAGGGCCCACCACTTCTTCGCGCACCGGATCAACCGGGCCGACGTAGTAGATGAAGCGACCCTTGAGGTCCACCGGCAGGGTTTCACCCTTGTTCAGCATCTCGACCATGCGCTTGTGCGCAGCGTCGCGACCGGTGAGCATCTTGCCGTTGAGCAGGACGGTTTCGCCCGGCTTCCAGCTCTGCACGTCTTCCGGGGTCAGGGTGTCGAGGTTGACGCGACGGGCCGATGGGCCGGCTTCCCAGACGATTTCCGGGTAGGCGTCCAGCGGTGGCGCTTCAAGGGATGCCGGGCCGGAACCGTCGAGCACGAAGTGCGCGTGACGGGTGGCGGCGCAGTTCGGGATCATGCACACCGGCAACGAAGCGGCGTGGGTCGGGTAATCCATGATCTTCACGTCGAGTACGGTGGTCAGGCCACCCAGGCCCTGGGCGCCGATGCCCAGTTGGTTGACCTTCTCGAACAGCTCCAGACGCATCTCTTCGATACGATTCTGCGGGCCGCGTGCTTTCAGCTCGTGAATGTCGATGGACTCCATCAACACTTCCTTGGCCATGACGGCGGCTTTCTCGGCGGTACCGCCGATGCCGATGCCGAGCATGCCCGGTGGGCACCAGCCAGCGCCCATTTCTGGAACGGTTTTCAGCACCCAGTCGACGATCGAGTCGGACGGGTTGAGCATGGCCATTTTCGACTTGTTCTCGGAACCGCCGCCCTTGGCCGCCACGTCCACTTCCACGATGTTACCCGGAACGATGGAGTAGTGGATAACGGCCGGGGTGTTGTCCTTGGTGTTTTTACGAGCGCCCGCCGGGTCGGCAAGGATCGAGGCACGCAGGACGTTTTCCGGCAGGTTGTAAGCCCGGCGCACGCCTTCGTTGATCATGTCGTCCAGGCCCATGGTGGCGCCATCCCAACGCACGTCCATGCCCACGCGAACGAAGACGGTAACGATGCCGGTGTCCTGGCAGATCGGGCGGTGGCCGGTGGCGCACATCCGCGAGTTGATCAGGATTTGCGCCATGGAGTCACGGGCCGCTGGCGATTCTTCGCGCAGGTAGGCTTCGTGCATCGCCTGGATGAAGTCAACGGGGTGGTAATAGGAAATGAACTGCAGGGCGTCGGCAACGCTCTGAATCAGGTCGTCTTGCTTGATCACGGTCATGAGTCGCGCTCCTCTAAAAGACGGGAACATTCAATAAGGTGCTTGCAGCTTGGGTGCATCGGTCGGTTGCAAGCACCTTTCAAGGCACGCCGGGGCTGCTGGCGCGACGCTAAAAAGGCGCGGCAGTATAACGCGCCTCGGTTCCGGGCACACCCGCCGGTAGTCAATCGTTGGTCGCATACGCAAGTCGGTCGTGTGAATCCGATCCCTGTAGGAGCTGTCGAGTGAAACGAGGCTGCGATCTTTTGACTTTGCTTTTTAAAGGCAAGATCAAAAGATCGCAGCCTCGTTTCACTCGACAGCTCCTACATAGCTCTACACAGCTCCTACAATGGAAATCAGTCAGCGTTCTGACGCCAGTTTTCCGCTCTTAAAATTGAATGGTCATTTATCAGGCACGCTACTAAAGTGGCATTCGGTCTGTAGAGTAGGACACTCAAGCAGCCTCCCTTCGCACGGTGAGTCAACGATTGACCCATAACGCCATCCAGCGCTTGTTGCTCAAACGCTTTGCCCTCGCAGCCGGCACCTACGCCCTGGCCTTGCTGCTGTTGTGGCTGGCGTTTTTCACCGGTCATTACGATGAATCCCTGCCCAACGTGGCCATCGGCAGTGCGCTGGTGGTCATCAGTCAGGCGGCGTTGTTTGCGGTGTTTTACAGCGGCTGCAACCTGCGTTTTTCCGACCCCAGCCTGACCGAAGCGCAAGTGTTGCTGGGGCTGGGTTGGCAAACCTGGCTGATCGCCAATCTGGACGAGGCACGCGGCGCGTTCCTGGTGTTCTACGTGCTGATTCTGCTGTTCGGGTTGTTCCATCTTTCGCGCTTGGCCTTTTTGCGGTGCGCGCTGTTGGTGTTTTTCAGTTTCAGCGCGATCACGCTGTGGGAGGGCTACCACTTCCAGTTACCCGACCCGGCGCTGGCCGCGTTGCAGGTGTGCGTGCTGCTGATCGTGTTGGTCTGGCTGGAGCTTTATGCCCGTTACGTCCAGGCCTCCCGTCAACGCATGCGTCAGCGCCGATTTGCCTTGCAGGCGCATCAGGACACTCTGCGCGGGATGATGCGCCAGCTCGAAGACCTGGTGGCCACCGACGAACTCACCGGGCTGTTCAATCGCCGACATTTCCTGCGCCTGGCCTCCCGTGAGCTGAAGGCCATGGACGCTGGCGTCATGCATGGCCTGGCGCTGATCGACCTCGACCATTTCAAGCGGATCAACGATGTGCACGGTCATGCCGCCGGCGATCAGGTGCTGCAAGCCTTTGCTGGTGTGGCCACCGCCTGCTTGCGCGAGGGCGATGTGCTGGCCCGTTACGGTGGCGAAGAATTCGTCGTGCTGTTGCCCGATTGCAACGCCGAGCGCTTGACCTCCTGTTGCGAGCGGCTGCGCATTGCGTTCACGGATGTAGAACTGATCGGACTCAACGTCGCCCATCTCAGCTTGTCGGCGGGCATGACGTTGCTCGAACTGGGCGACGATCTCGATGAAGCCTTGCAGCGCGCCGATCAGGCGCTCTATCGCGCCAAGCGTGACGGCCGCAATCGTTGCGCGGCCGCGTGGGAGAACGTCGATGCCTGAGTTACGGGTCGGCGAACGCCAATGGTCGGTGGCGGCGGGCAGCAACCTGCTCGATGCGTTGAATCAGAACGGCGTGTCTGTGCCCTACAGCTGTCGCGCCGGCAGTTGCCACGCCTGTCTGGTGCAATGTGTCCAAGGGCTGCCGAGTGACAGCCGCCCCGACGCCCTGAGCGCAGACCAACGTCAGCAAGGCTGGCGCCTGGCGTGTCAGTGTCAGGTGGTCGAGGACTTGCAGGTGCACACCTTCGATCCTCAGCAGGACGGCCGCCCGGCCGAGGTGGCGGCTGTCGATTGGTTGAGCGCCAATGTGTTGCGTTTGCGCCTGACCCCTCAAAGCTCTTTGCGCTACAGCGCCGGGCAGCATCTGGTGTTGTGGGCGGGCAATGTGGCGCGGCCGTATTCATTGGCCAGCCTGCCGGAAGAAGACCGATTTCTGGAGTTCCACCTCGATTGTCGCCAGCCGGGGGAATTCAGCGACGCGGCCCGTCAGCTGAAAATCGGCGATTCGATCCGCCTCGGCGAGTTGCGCGGCGGGGCATTGCATTATGACCCGGACTGGAACACCCGACCGCTTTGGCTGATGGCTGCCGGCACGGGGTTGGGGCCGTTGTTCGGTATCTTGCGTGAGGCGCTACGGCAAGATCACCAAGGTGCCATTCGTGTCATTCACCTGGCCCATGATGCCGAGGAACATTACCTGGCCAAACCGCTGCAAGCCATGGCAGCCAGCCGCCCGAACCTGAGCATTGAGCTGTGGACAGCGGCCGAGTTGCCAGAGGCTTTGGCGCAACTGCGGCTTGTCTCCCGGCAAACCCTGGCCTTACTCTGCGGGGCCCCCGATAGCGTCGACGCCTTTGCCCGGCGCTTGTACCTGGCGGGATTGCCGCGCAATCAACTGCTGGCGGATGTCTTTGTTCTCCGTGGTTGAGCGCTGATTTTCAGACACCGAGACCACCATGAGCGATGCCATCCAGTTTGAACGTGAGCGCGGCCTGCTGACCCTGCGCCTCAACCGCCCCGACAAGAAAAACGCCCTGACCCGCGCCATGTACAGTCACTTGGCCGAAGCGCTGAAACAGGCGGATAGCGACCCCGAAATCAACGCCGTGCTGATCACCGGTTCTACCGAGTGCTTCACCGCTGGCAACGACATCGCCGACTTCATCCAGCAACCACCGAGCAACCTCGACAGCCCGGTGTTTCAGTTCATGCTCACCCTGCTCGAATGCCGCAAACCGGTGATCGCTGCCGTGGCCGGCGCGGCGGTGGGCATTGGCACGACGATGCTGCTGCATTGCGATCTGGTGTATGTCAGCCGCGATGCCCGCCTTCGCATGCCGTTCGTTAATCTTGGGTTATGCCCGGAGTTCGGCTCCAGCCTGCTTCTGCCGCGGTTGCTCGGGCAGGCCAAAGCCGCCGAGTTGTTGCTGCTGGGCGAAGGTTTCAGTGGTGAACAAGCCGCGCAGTGGGGCATTGCAACCGAAGCCTTGGGCAGTGGCGAAGCGGCGTTGGCCAAGGCGCGGGAGATGGCGTTGCGTTTCGAGTCGCTGCCACCGGAAGCGGTGCGCATCAGCAAGCAATTGATGAAAGCCCCGGACCGGGAACAACTGCGCAAGGCAATAGAAGAAGAGAGCGCACAGTTCACCCAACGGTTGCGCTCGCCGGAAGCGATTGCGGCGTTGACCGGGTTCATCAAACGCCATTAATTCGCGTTGACCGGGCGGGCCTCATCGTCGGAACGCCGCCCGGAGCAAGTCCGCTCCCACAGGATCCGCGCCTTAGCTGACCGGCATTGGCCATTCATGGTGGGTTTTTGCGTTTTCGGGGGGGATGAAACAGACCAGCGGTCACTTCTACTGTCAGTTCTGACAGTAGATTTTGCAGCCATCGAGGGGTTTAACTGTTCAAGTCACAAGGACGCAGACCGAGCCTGTTGCTTCGGTCTTCACTCATGGTTTGAAGGAGCAAGAACATGTCAGCACAACCTCACCTCGCCGGCAGTCTGGACCCTACCTTTGGTGATTCCGGCAAATTTTTCCCGGACTTTCCCGGCGCCGAGCTACTTAGTGTTAGCGCCTTGAAGACGGCCACGGATGGAAAAATCTATTTCGCCGGCGTTTACAGCACCGACGGTTTTGATGGGTACATGCTCGGACGCCTTGGTGCCGATGGTGCGCCAGACCTGACGTTCGGTAATGGTGGCTTGGTCACCGACACGTTTGCGGGGCATGCCGATTCGAAAGTCAGTTCCATCTTGCTGCAGGAAGACGGGAAAATCCTGTTGCTGGGCTCAGCCTGTTTTGGTCGGTTGAGCACGTTGGCTCGTTATAACCACAATGGCACCCTGGATGTGGGCTTTGGTACGGGCGGACAAACCATTATCGACAGCGCCGATGATGCTGCTCTCGACCAGCAGGATCAGGATGCGAAAACCAATGCCGGTGGGACATCTGCCCCTGCACAACTGTTGCCGGACGGGAAAATCCTGCTATGCAGCTATCAAACTTATGTTCGTCCCTTTCAGGGCCGGATTTACAGACTCCAGAGCAACGGTGCGCTTGATTCGAGCTTCAATGGTGTCGGCTACATTGTCGTCAGCCTCCCCGATGGCTCGGATTCCATGGTTTACATCCGTAATGTATTGGTTCAAGCGGATGGTAAATACTTGGCGTGCGGCAATTACAAATCAGCGGAGCTTGCCTTCGTCGCTCGCTACACCCCTGACGGCCGTCTGGATCAGTCCTTTGGCGATAAAGGTTTCGTCAGTGTCAAGTCAGACTCAGGCAAGCTAATGCGCTTTATCGACATGGCGCTACAGCCCAATCAGCGAATTCTTGCTATCGGCACCACTCTTACCGAACCCTTCGAAGGGTTGATGGTCAGCCTTGAACCCGATGGCAGCCCCAACATTCAGTTCAACAGCGGCCGTCCGCTGTATACCCGGCTAGATAACAAACAGACCGAGTGGGGCAATGCAGTATTGCAAGCCGACGGCAAGATCCTGGTCTCTGGCGCCATAGAAAACCAGGACGTCAATTTCTACGACGCGGTGCTGGCCCGCTATGATTTCAATGGCACGCTGGATCCAGTGTTCAACGGCAACGGTTGGCTTCGTACAAGGTTCAGCGCAGACAACCAAAACGTCGCCATGACATCGCAACGCGACGGGAGGATTCTGATCGCTGCTAGGGATAAGAATAGCCGTCCGGTGATTCTGCGTTATCTGCCCTAGTGTTCGATGGGCGATGAAGTCGCCTTTTGAATGAAAAGTTGCGCAGCCCAGGCTGCGCCACTTTGCTTGCCAGCGTCATTGCTGCTACGTATTCAGTGCGATGACTTCAATAACGTTGTGTCCGGAGACCCGGAGTAAGACGAAAAAAAGCCCCATCATTCACATGACGGGGCTTTTGTTTTTCAGCAACAGGTCACTCAGACCATCGGGTCGCCAACGTGCAGGATTTTCATCCCGTTGGTGCCGCCGATGGTGTGGTAGCTGTCGCCCTTGGTCAGGATGACCCAGTCGCCTTTCTCGACTACGCCGCGTTTGAGCAACTCGTCGATCGCAGCCTGGCTGACTTGCTCAGGCGGCAGGGACGCCGGGTCGAACGGTACGGTGTAGACGCCACGGAACATGGCCGCGCGGGCCTGGGTTTCGCGGTGCGGGGAGAACGCGTAGATCGGCACCGAAGAACGGATGCGCGACATGATCAACGGCGTGTAGCCACTTTCGGTCAGGGCGATGATCGCTTTCACGCCCGGGAAGTGGTTGGCGGTGTACATGGCCGCCAGGGCGATGCTCTGGTCGCAGCTTTCGAAGACCTTGCCGATGCGGTGGCTGGAGGTCTTGCTGGTCGGGTGCTTTTCAGCGCCGATGCAGATGCGCGCCATGGCTTGCACCGCTTCCAGCGGGTACAGACCGGCAGCACTTTCAGCCGAGAGCATCACGGCGTCGGTGTAGTCGAGCACGGCGTTGGCCACATCGGACACTTCGGCGCGGGTCGGCATCGGGTTCTGGATCATCGACTCCATCATCTGGGTCGCCACGATCACAGCCTTGTTGTGGCGGCGTGCGTGCAGAATGATTTTCTTCTGAATGCCCACCAGCTCGGCATCGCCGATTTCCACACCCAGGTCACCACGAGCCACCATGACGGCGTCGGAGGCATTGATCAGCGCGTCGAGGGTTTCGTCATCGGCCACGGCTTCGGCGCGTTCGATCTTCGCCACCAGCCAGGCAGTACCGCCGGCTTCGTCGCGCAGTTGACGGGCGTATGCCATGTCGGCGGCGTCACGCGGGAAGGACACGGCGAGGTAGTCGACCTGCATCTCGGCAGCGAGCTTGATGTCGGCCTTGTCTTTTTCAGTCAGGGCCGGTGCGGTCAGGCCGCCACCGCGACGGTTGATGCCTTTATGGTCGGACAGCGGGCCGCCGATCAGCACGGTGCAATTCAGTTCGGTGGCATTGGCGGTATCAACGCGCATCACCACGCGGCCGTCGTCGAGCAGCAGCTCGTCGCCCACGCCGCAGTCCTTGACCAGATCCGGGTAGTCGATGCCGACGACGGTCTGGGTGCCTTCGGTCAGAGGATGGCTGGTGGAGAAGGTGAATTGATCACCGATCTTCAGCTCGATCTTCTTGTTGGCGAATTTGGCGATACGGATTTTCGGGCCTTGCAGGTCACCCAGCAGGGCGACGAAGCGGCCGTGCTTGGCCGCGAGGTCACGCACCAGCTTCGCGCGAGCCTTGTGCTCGTCGGGGGTGCCGTGGGAGAAGTTCAGGCGGGCGACGTCCAGGCCAGCCAGAATCAGCTGTTCGAGAACTTCCGGCGAGTTACTGGCCGGGCCAAGGGTAGCGACGATTTTGGTGCGACGGACGGACATGCATAGACTCCTGAGTTCAAGCGCTGAGTGAGGCTACTATGGTCCGATGTTGTAGTCATTGTTCGTTTGCACTACTTATTCGTTTGTTTATTGAAACGAACATTCCTGAAAGTTTTCAGCCCCGCCGATTTCAATAAACCTACCGTTTGTCGGCACTGTTATTTCTAACAGGTAGGCAGGCGCTTGGGGGCGGGGTTGAATGCGCTGGAGCCTCGTCAAAGGGTGACGAGTCAAGGAGATGACAACATGACCACGGATACTCAGGTACTGCTTGCGCCGGTAATCACTGAACCGAAAGAGGGCGCAAGAGTGGAACGCAGCTACAGGCTCATGGGAACCGGCAAGTCAGGGGCCGAAGTTGTCGTTACAGCGGAAGGAAGCAACGTTGAGGTTTTGCGAACCATCGTATCGGATGGTAAATGGTCAGGTACCCCTGATAAAGATCTGCCCGAGGGTACGAATAGAATTACTGCATCCCAGCGCGTTAACAGCGACTATTCGATTCCGTCGCCGGTTCGAGCATTTACGGTCAAATGACCGGAACGTCTTCGTTCATTTGCAAGCCCACTGAGCCTTGGCGGTTCAGTGGGTTTTTTCGTTCGGTCCAGACTGAGTGCCGCACCTTCAGTTGATACTCCGAAGCGGTTGGTTCGATACCCCATGTCTTTTGCTGCTACTACACGTTCAACTCCATCACCCGATCATTGAAGATTTCCGCCAACGGGTCGATACAGAGCTCAAGACAGGAGAACCCCCATGCGATTCGTGCTCATTGCCGCCCTTGCCATCAGTGCCCTCAGCGTCACGGGCTGCACCCGTTGGTCGATGAACCATCATTTGAATAACGCCTACAGCGCCTATGACCGTGGCAATTGCGAGCAAGTAACGCTCGAGCTGTCCAAAGTCGAACGCGCCAGCCGCGCGCGCCCTTACGTGTGGCCGGAAGTGTCGATGCTGCGCGGGCTGTGTCTGGAGCGGCAGAAGCTGTTTGTCGATGCGGCTCAAACCTACCAGTTCATCATCGCCTCGTACCCGCAAAGTGAATACGCCTACCGCGCCCGCGCCCGCCTGGAAACCTTGCAGTCGCTGGGCCACTATCCGCTGCGCAGTGCTGCTGCGGTCGTGCGCCCGACGCAGTTCTGATTGTCAAAGGCTGGCTCACCGGTGGTGGTGAGCTATAGTCGAATAGTCGGTTTAGAGCCTTGCCTCTCATCGACGCAACACCTGTGATCGGCAGGAGTAAGCGGCAGCGGCTTTATGGACTGTCGCACCGGGATCGGGGAGAGCGCGCCCATGCCTCTGTATAAAAAGAAGCAGGCCCGTTCCGAAGCATTAGTGCGGCTCTGCTTAAGAGCCTTGCTGGGCCATTTGCGCATGTTCACTGACCGCCGGATCGAGCGGCATCAACTGCCGTATTTTCTAAAAGTGTTCAACAGCGTCACCGACAAACCCATCGGCTTTCTGGGCAACGTGTCCGAAGACGGGCTGATGCTGATCAGTCAGTTGCCGATGATGATCGGCGCCGATTTCGATTTGCGCCTGAAAATCCCCGCCAGCGATGGCTGCATGCAGGTCATTGATCTTCAGGCGTGTTGCCTGTGGTGCCATGAAGACACGACCCCTCACCACTATGACGCCGGGTTCAGCCTGCAACGGGCACCGCCGGAGTATGGGCAACTGGTCAGCGCCTTGAAGCAATACTTCAGTTTTCAGCCGTTGCCTGCTTCTGCCTGAAATCTACGCAATCTTGGCGATCGCCATCGCGAGCAAGCTCGCTCCCACAGGGTCTGGCGTTGTTCACAAAACGTGTGTTCACCGCAGATCCCTGTGGGAGCGAGCTTGCTCGCGATGGCGTCAGTGCAGACAACCAATAACTAACAGCTAAGCCGTAGCAATCGCCTGCTCGTTCTCCAACGACCTCTCCACCAGCCTCAACGCCTCAGTCCGCGGCTACATTTCCTTGCGCCGCAGGAAAGTGACGGGGTGTAGGGTGACCGCTCGTCGGGACTGTCATATCTGACAGGTAGGCAGGGTTATCTCGGTTTGGCTTAAATGTCTCCAGACAAATGGCGGTTTTCCCACCACTGGAGACATCGATCATGTTGGATCAACCAGATCAACCAGATCAACCAGATCAGACCATTAATCTCCAATACCGACCTCTAACCCGGCCTCTTCCTGGCGCTGGGGTTTCGCGTCTGGATTTCTCCATTAAGGGGCCTTCCGGACAGTCTTCAAGCGACGTTCAAGTTGACTTGCATTTCAAGCGTAACGGTACTCATGTCGGTAACGATAAGATAAATATCTACACCAACCCTTTTGAAACTAAGAGCGTGTTTACACGGCCAGGAATTTATAATGTCCATTACACGTACCTGAATAGGGACTCTGATAGGTGGTCTTATTGGTACGATTCAGGGGCTTTTTGCGTCATGGACCCGGTCGCTATTAATCAGATACCGCCGATTTTGTATGAAAGAAGGCCCACGTTTCCAGGAAGTGGCCAGGTATACTCGTTTGTGCAACTTGTCAGGGCGGACAATCATTCTGTTGTTCTAAGCAATCGCAGTTTGGTTTCTTCATTTGGGCGTTGGGAGCTGTCGCTCAATCAGGATCTGCCCCTAGGCAATAACTCGATTAAGGTTAGCCAGTGGGAAGCCGGTTACACCCCGATCTACTCTGCTGCACGCAACTTCTTTGTACTCAGGAGGACGGTCATCACCTCACCCACTGCGAATCAGCTCGTGGCGAGTCACGAGATAGTCTTCAGGGGCGAAACCCACCCAGACGCCAGGCTTGTTGTGGTCAGGGCGACCAATCATTGGAATGAGTTCAGCCCGGCCATTCCCGCTCCAGGCTCCGGCAATTGGGAAGCGCCGCTGAATGTAACGCTGCCAAGTGGCGACGTGAGTGTGCAGGCTCAATATATAGTGAGCGGTGCCCCTCTCGGCTATTCGGATGCCGTGACTTTTAAAGTGTTAGGTGTGCCGGCCATCAGTACTCCCGCTGCCAGTAGCGAGCAAGAGCAGATATTTACCGTTACTGGTAACAATGGGCTAACCGGTGCCAAGGTCGAAATATACAAGGACGCGTTGAGCGGCAAGGTCGGTGAAAGCGGCGTGTTAACGGGGGCGAACTGGACCGCTGAAGTCACTGTGGACCCGGGGAGCCAATCTCTGGTTGCGTTACAAAAACATAGCGGGAAACAGTCACTACGCGGCGCCCCCCGCACCTTCAAAGTCCGACCACCCCAGTTATCGCCAATCACTGTTACGCACCACAACAACAACTCAACCGTCCGGTTGTCCGGCACAGGGTATCCGGGGGCGCTCGTCCACATCCATTACAGCAGCAATACCTCCCCCCCATTTGAGGGAGTTCCCGTTGCCGATAACAGGACATGGTCAAAGGACATCGTGGGTTTTTTGCCAAGCCTTGCTCTATATAAATTCGGCGCACAGCAGAGCGTTTCTGACGGCGGCAGTGGTCAGATCAGGAGCACGGGGTGGACGTTGGTGTCGGTGACGGTGATTACGCCCAAACCGACCGTCGACGCTCCGACGCTGAGCGGACAGATCCCTACGTTCAGTGGCAGGCGCAATGTTTGGGGCGATAACAGGGTCGCTATCCAGATCACGCTCAACGACGCCGCAAACCCGAATATTCCGGATCTCATTGCCGTGTCGGGCGAGCCATGGCGCACCACGGCGACCGGCAAAATTGCCCCAGGCAGTTACACCGTCAAGGCGCGGCAAGGAGTAAATAACCGCTGGTCGGAGTTTACGGTGCTGACTGAGAAGCTGATTATCCAGCCCGATCTGCCGGAGCTTTTCTCCCCGGCCGCTGGAGTTGAAACGCAACAGACTGTGCAGTTTCATGGCAAGACCTGGCCCAATGCCCAGGTCGTCGTGCGCTTTAAAAATGGCGAGCCGATCAGGACGGTGAGCGCCAATGGAAGTACGGGCGAATGGAGCTTCAACTACACATTACCTCTGGGGCTGGTCGAGGTTCAGGTGCTATCGACGTTTGGTGGACAGACGTCGGAGGTGAAGAATCAATCCTTCCCGGTCAAGACCCCACCCCCGACGATTAACTTTCCGACCGCCAACAACAATGAAGTCCCTCCGAAACCGGTCATAGAAGGCACCGGGATTGCAGGCTGCTGGGTTCATGTTTACTCGTGGAACACGGATCTCCAGTTAGGCCGAGACCAAGTGGGCACGGACAACACATGGAAGGTGACTCTCGACGAACAAAACCTCGGTGATTTGCGTATTTATGCCAGGCAGATCTTCAATACGACCTATGCATCCAATGGGACTGATGCACTGCTGATCAAGGTGGTTGTGCCGTCCCCCTCCATTGAGGCGCCTGTAAATGGTACGAGACCCGCGCGGACCTTTACCGTCAGCGGCGAGGGTGGTTGGCCGGGGGGTGTCATCGACCTGACACTCAATGGGCAGCCGTCGACCTATAAGGACATTCAAGTGCAAACCGACGGTTCATGGCAGGAGGAGGTGACCTCCGTGGTGGGTTTGCTCGAGATCAAGGCAATCCAACGGTACAAGGGCGTTCCCTCCAAAGACAGTCTCACCTGTTCGGTGACAGTGGTGCCTGCCGTGCCGGTGATTGATACGCCCAGAGAAGGCGAACTGATGTCTGAGACGGTTGTGTTTTCCGGGTTCGGTTATGCAGGGGATTCGGTGAGGCTTTATCGCAGGGGACTCCCGTTCGAGACGCATGGCCCTGTCCCTGTCAGCCCACGGGGAACATGGTCGTTTCCCCTTCGTTGGGCAGAGCCCGGAAAGCCCTTTACCGTTACCGTGGAACAGATCGCGCCCGGTAATTATGTATCGGACATGTCCCCAAGCCGTAACTTCACGCTGCTCTCGACAGCCCCGACCATCACCGCCCCTGTAGAGGGCGATTGGGTCGGTGTCAGACCAGAGTTCAGTGGTTTGGCAACGCCTGGGGCCACCATCAGCGTCGCCTCATGGTTTGACACCGCTAACCTGCTGGCGCCGCCAAAGGCAGCTGATGACAAGGGCGTATGGAAAGTGACGGGCAACCAGAGTCTGCCCGTCGGCGCGGCGTGGGTGGTCGTGCGCCAGACCCTGCCGGACGGTACGGCATCGGAGTGGGCCGAGAGTGGGCGTTTTATGGTGGAGGAATAGCCACCGGTTTGAAGCGCCCGCGAGGGTGATTGATTTCGGTTGATACCTCGCTGTCCCCCTATGGCCCTCTTGTGAGGGCCATTTTTTTCTGCTTTCGCTGGCTTTCAAGGGCCATGCATCCCGACCAGCGGTCATCACAACTGTCAGTTATGACAGTAGACCGCACCTCATCAGCAAGCGCTAAATCGAGTTGTCTAGAGCACCCACCCACTCACGGGTGAAGTTCGGCATTGGTTTTTGCCTGAGGGGGAAATACCGCAATGAATACATCTGACAATCGGCCGATTCATCAATTGATCAAGGCGGTGCTGGGGGAGCGGCGCATTGGCATGTTCGGGCCTTTCGATGACTACATCGCGCAAAACCCCAGCGTGTTCGACCTGATAAAACTAGGGCCTACCGGGTTAGAGAAGCTTGGCCTGAGTCAGGAAGAAGCCCACTCCCTGATAGTCCGAGGCGATGCCCTGGCCCTGTACATCGCCAGGGCGTTTCGTGAACAGAGGCTGAGGCCGGGCGGCCCGAATGCGCAGAGCGCAGGGTGGGTGATAACCAAGGTTCCGACCTACGCAGAGTTGTTCAAGCCTGATTTCTCCGCCTGCAGCCCGGTCGATGCTCTTGAGTCCAGCGCCTCGACGACTGCCTATATGGTAGAGCTGCGCGAGTGGGTGCACGACAAGCTTGTCCCCCTCGGCGATGTAAATCGAACGCTACCGCTGGGGGTACGACGGCCGGATGTGGACAAGCATCTGATCGACCCTATGGCGGTGAACCGCACCTTGTCCGCGCTTGAGATCGTCAATCGGGTACTCGAAGCTCAAATCAGCGCGAAACATTCGAATGACAGCATCGATGATTTGCTGCGCAGCACCCGCTATCACAATGGCCTGCCCTTTGACCCGGATTGGGCAAGCATTACCTACGTCATCAAGGCTGCGCTGGGCAACGACTCGTTGGGTGAACTCATTGCTCGTACGGACACGGATTATCCGTATTTCAAGAACCCGGGGGCACGCGGCAGCAAGTCCGATATTGCACTGCGCCAGAGTACCGATTTCGGGCCCATCCGGCAGGCGCTGTTGTTGGAGGCTCCGTACTTCCCGCTCAACGACACTCAGGCCGCGAAGCCGTTACGACGGGTCGATCCCCGGACTCGGTTAATCGATCCAGCCCCTGACAAGTCTGCCGGGGATTTTTACCTGAAGAATTTTGGTCGTATCGGCCGTATTGATGTGCGCCAGTTATGGGTTTTTTCCATGGCGACACAACTTTCCCCGGCAGGTGTCGAGGCGCTTTTGGGATTGGCAGCCTTTGCCCCCACACTCTCTGAAAATGCCCCTGCGCTGGAGGATCCGGATAAACCTGATTCCGGCGCGTATTTCGGGGCGGCGTTTATCCATGCGGAGCAAGGCCCTGCGATTACCTTGGTCCGGGGCGGGCTGGGGAACAATTTCGAGCTACACAATGTGGGCGAGGATTCCAGCAAGCTCCTTGAGCACCGCATGGACCGCATCAACCGCAAGTGTCGTCTGGACCGCTGGCTGGGTTTGCCCAGTCACGAGGTCGACCAACTGCTGATGGCGGCAATCCACGCCGAACGGCGTGAGGGCCTTACCACCTCGGTGTGGATCACCGATAACACACTGCGGGCCCTGGGGCTGTTTCAAGTGTTGCGCACGGACTATGAATGCAGCGCCGAAGAATTCGCCGCGTTCATCGATGTGATGTCGGTGTACGGGCGGGACGAGGTGCTGTCCCACTTCGACCGTGTGTATAACCGGCAGTCGCTGTACCTCGAGCCCTTGAAGATCGATGACGTCGAGTTCGCGATCATCCCGAGGACCGAGGCCGATGAGCGCACGGTGCAGCAGATTTGCAGCGGGTTGGAGATCAACTTCGAGACCTACCGTTACCTGGCGACCGTGATTGCCAAGGCCTTTGACCTCAAGACCCATCTGATACGCAACCTGAAAGTGTTCTCCAGGTTTTATCGGTTGGTCAGGCTGGCTCGGCTGTTAGGGGTCACCCCGGTCGAGGCGACGGCGTTGCTGCAAACCCTGGGCAAAGGGGATGACTGGGTGGCGCAGCTGGCGGGTGCCCCGCGAGTGGCGACCTACATGGGCGGTGAAAGCACGGATGTGTTGAGTGTGATACGCGCCCTGATGGACTGCGTGCGATGGTGTCGCAGTTACGATATCAGCGTGTTATGGCTGGTGCAGAACGTGAACCCGGTGGTGGTGCCGGCGGTCTGGTCCGAGGGGCAGGAGCGCTTGTTCCAGCAACTGCACAGCCAGGTGAAACCGGTGCGGTTGGTCGAGGCCATGTTGCTGGAAGAGGGGGTACCGGCACTTGTCGACAAAACAACGGGCGAAAGCAGAAGCTGGTTGCCGCTGTTTGACGCCTTGGTGGATGAGCACGGCCTGGTGATGGGGGAGCACGATGAAACCGAGGAGCAGTATCTGGAGTACGCGCAGGACCAGATCATGGAAGTGCTTGAAGACGAGATGCCCGGTGAGGATGCAGGCGGGCCTATCACACGTGAGCGCGAGCGTATTCAGGCACTCCTCCTGTCGGTGCTGCTGCGCAGCCGGGCCGAGCAGCACTCTGTGGTGCAAGAAGGATTTGCAGTGTTTCTCGGCCTGCGCTCGGAGCTGGTGCCGTGGGTGCTGTTCTGGGCTCAGGGCCACGCGTATCCGTTGTTGCAACAGGCCATGACGATGGGCCCGGGCGACAAGCGCCGCTCACTGGAAGAGCCGGACCCGGCAGATCCCTTTCTTGAAATGCTGGCAGAGCTGGAGCGGCGCAGCAAAGTGGCGACCGGACTGGCGCTGAGCCCCGAGATGCTCGCCACGCTCCTGACGGGCGATCAGTACCAATGGTTCAGCCTGGAGAGCCCCTATGAGATGTCGATCAAGACCGTCTATTTTCTGGCGTTCTATGGCCGAATGATGACCTTGGCCCGGCAGCCTGAAGCTTAGATACTCGACTACCTGCGTCAGGTCAATCAACTGCCTGATGATCTCTCTGAAGACGGGATGCGCCTGGTGCGCGATGCCGCGGCCGACAAGCTGGCCGCGTATTTTGGCTGCGGGATCCGGCATGTGCTCGAATGCGCGGATCAGGCGAACCCGGTAGACCCGGACAGTGAGGTTCCGGCAAGACCGCTGCTGCGCACGCTTGCCCATCTGGACCTGTTGGTTCGCACCCTGGAGCTGTCGAGGCAAGGGCTGGATGCAACCACCGGGTTTATGTTGGGCCGTCTCACACCCAGGGATCTGGAGTCGGTCTATACCGCCGCCGCACAAACCGCGCTGGAGAGCCTGGCCAAATCAGCCACCTTGAAAATCGTCGAGGAGTCTGGCGAGGTCGGGCAGAGCGTCACTACGCGTTGCACCGTCGATTCGACCATCTTGATTGCCAACCTGGCGCAAGAGGTCGCCGTGTTCGACATCACCTTGCTCGATTTCTACGGTGAACCGCTCAAGGGTGTTGATATCGAATGGACCACGGATCTGGGGTATCTGCTCGACTCCACAACCAGGACCGACCACCTGGGACGCGCCACGGCCCGTCTGCAGGCGGGCGCGCGAATGGGCACGGCCCATGTCCGCTTCAACCTGCTGATGCGCGATCCAAGCTATGCACCGTCGGTGGTGATTGGCTGCGATGAAGCATCGCTCAACTTCCCATCGGAGTTCATGTCGAAGCTGCCCAATGATCCGGTTCTGGCAGGGCACCTCACAGAAGTTGAGGTCGACGCAACGCTGGTCGACATGTACGGCAATCGTGCCGCCTTACGACCGGTTGCCTGGGCGACCACCCATGGCCGCATCCGCCCCAGTGAGACCTTTACCGATAAAAATGGCGTCACCCGCGTGAGGATCTCCAGCCTGAGCGCAGGTGAGGCCAGGGTCTCGGTGACGTACCCGAATACTGAACACAGCGCGAACTTCAACGGGAAAATCACCTTTGAGGAGCGTCCGCGGATTCTTGATAAGCCTTACGCCATTAGTCAGGCGGTGCAGGGTCAGGTGCTAAAAATGCAGTGCAAGGTGGTCGGGCTCGGTGGGCAGCCGGTAGAGGGCGAGACCGTCAATTGGTGGACTAGCGAGTCAACTACCAGACACCCTGTAGATAGTTCTGACGATGGACTGTGTACATTCGAACTCACGCCGCGGGCGGGCGGGCTGACCGTCTATGCGCAACGGGGCACTGACTCCGTTATGAGCGTTGAAATTTGGGTGGCGAATGACGTCTTCATCCCGAGTTACTCCGTGGACTATCGGCTTCCAGTTGCCGGTGCTCGTGAGCCCAGCATGCTCTGGATTGATGTCAAGGTGCAGAACACCCCGGCAGCACTGGGCGTCGCCAACTATCCGATCGAATGGAAGGTCGATAGCGACCCGACAGATACAGGTTTCCCAACCACCGAACTCATCGCGACCAATGCCGAAGGCCGTTCGAGCTTCCCGTTCAAACAGCCAAAGCCTGGCAAGTACAAGGTCATGGCAACGCTGGTCGGCAAAGAAATCGAGACCCAGTCGTTCGAGTTGACGGTCATTCCGGCCTTCGTATGGAGGGTCAAACTGACCAATATCTCCACCGGGCAAGAGCAGACCTCCGGTCAACTCGATCTGTTCCGAGGCGAAGAGTATGAGCTCGAGATCGTTCCCGCTGATCTTGTGCCACTCGAGGGCACCCGAGGCGCGTTGGGCTGGAGTTCCGATTACACGAGGAAAGCCCTGGGGCTGGAGTTCGATCCGCCACTCGCCGAGCACTTTACGTTTGAGGGCGATCAGAAGCAGACCTGGACCATCAAGGCGGGCGACCTCAAGAGCGGCACGTTCCAGCTGGGCTTGCTCTGTGACCGGCTCAATGAGGCCTTGATCCTGGAGGGGACATTGAGTAAGCGCCCATTGCCCAAACGACCGCGCTCGGCCTGAGGCCCGGCACTATCGAATCATTGATCGGGCGGTGCCTGCCCGAACCTACTGTTGGCCTGCCGTGGCGTTGCGTCGCCACGGGTCTGGCCCCTCAAGCGTCGCGACAGGGAGCAAGAACGTGGACAAACTCCATATCGATGAACTGGCGGAACTGCGCAGGGATGCGCTGGTGCAATACATCCTGGGTCAGAAAGTCTGGGCGGAGAGCCCGGTAGTCCTGCTGACACCCAATGATCTGTATGAATACCTGATGACCGACCCACAGGACAGCGCCAAGCTGCAGGCGACCTGGGTTTCGGCCCTCGTCAGGTGCCTGCAACAGCATATTCAAGCGGTCTACAGCGGCATGGAACCCGGTTACGAGGACAGCCACTTCGACGAGGAGGATTTGCAACACTGGTATCAGATTCTCAGTCACTACGGCACCTGGGCCGGTAACCAGATGCTTATGGACTATGCGGAGAACTACATCGTCCCGTCGCTGCGCCTGAAAAAAACCGCATTGTTCAAGGCCCTTGAAAACAGCCTGAACCAGATGCGCCTCAGTACCGGCTCCGTGCAGTTGGCCCTGCAAGAGTACTTGCAGAGCTTCCAGCGCACCTGTGATCTTGAAGTGATCAGTGGCTACATCGATGGCGGCAATTACCAGAACGCGCCGTACTACTTTATCGGCAGAGAAAGAACCCCTCCCCACGCGTATTACTGGCGCAAGGCTCGGGTCGAGCTGACCGATACCACCCCAACGCTCAACCCCACGGCCTGGGGCGAGTGGCAGTTGATCGATACGGGGGCGACGGGCAAGGTGCTGGATATCCGTCCGGTGCATTGCGGGGGCCGCCTGATGCTGGTCTGGTGTGAATGGCGAGATCGGCAGCTGGATAGTGAGGGGCGGGTGAGCGTGCCTTGGTCTCTGGAGATAAAGGTCACGCATGCCGGCCTGAATGGCCAGTGGTCACCGCCCATGACCTTGCATCAGCGTGACTGTGATCACGATGTCTCCAAGGGCCGGATGACCGCGGTGGTCTTTGGCGGCGGTGACCCTCGTGCTGACCGCCTGGCGGTTTGCTACACCAATAGTTCATCCCTGACAGCGGTCTCTGCGCCCAATGACGTAGAGATTCATGTCAACGTCGATACGATGTTTCGCAAGGTCGCGGATGACCGGCTGGCGATGCTGGCGTTGACCTTTGCCCGCTTTCAGTCGCCGGACACCTTGCAGCACAAAATCCTTGCGACAGATCTCTCGCCCATCACTATCGGGTTTACGAAGGAGGTTGAAGGCAGCATCAATGATCAGCTGTCGCTGGAGGTGATCCACACGCGCGAAGCTGATGGGGGTAAGGTCTGGGACGTCTTGCGGGTTCGCGGACGTTGCGATGCCGTGATCGAAGCCCGGCGTGCGATCAAGACGCTGTCCATTGGCTGGCAAGGGCGTGTTTCAATGACCACTCCGGTGTTTGATATCCGGCTGGTCGAAGCGGGGGAGGATCGGCTCACGGTCACGATCAGCACGTCCGAAAAGCCGACCGCCAGTCTTGAACTGATGTTTCAGAAGGCGCTATTTCATTCGTTTGCCGCTAATGATTTCAAGGAAACGGAGGTCGGTTCGGATGTCTGGGTCGCAACCGTCACTAAAAAGTTGTCAGCAGTGCAATTGTCGGCACTGATGGCAATGACGCCAGAACAGATTTTGACCGGCGCAGGTTTTTCGGTGTCGTCGTTGGGGGAGACCCTGGCGAACGACACCAACCAGCTCGTGCCGAAGATTTTTTACGCAGCGGTGCCTTTCATACTGAGGTTTCCTGCCAGAAGCGAGATCGACGTTCTCGACTGGACCGCGACCGGTGAATTGAACGGTGACTTCGCAACGCCCTGGTTGACTTACCGTCGGGACATTGCAGCCCTCTCAACTCTCGCCTTGTTCCCCATTGATGCGCCGATAGAATTCATCTTCGGTGTCACGGACTTAGCTCCGGGATACGGGCGAAATAAATATGCGGTGAAACTGAACGCGTACTCGACGCTGTATGTCATTCCTTCCATCGTCAGCAACTCAGACGCGGCGCAGTTCCTGAGTTTCAATAAATCTGATCAGACCCTTAAATATGTCCGTCTGAACTCCAAGTTCGGCCCGGTGCTGGTAGAGCGCGCAGCGATCTCAACCGACGCGGTGTTGGCCTGGGACATCCAGCATGTCGAAGAACCTCCACTACCGAACGGGACTGTTGAAACGAACGGGCCGTTCGATGGCTGCAATGGCTTGTTTTTTTGGGAGCTGTTTTTCCACCTGCCGGACCTGGTGGGGTCACGCCTGATGGAGGAAGGCCGTTTTCGCGAAGCGCAAGGTTGGTTCGAATACATTTTCAACCCGCTGGCGCGGGCGATAGAGGCGGATCCAGATGATCTTGACGTCATCCCGGCCCCTCCTTTCTGGCGTTGCCGTCCCTTGAACATTCCCCTCAATCCGGCCTATGAGGCGTTTGCCCCCCACGACCCGGATGCGATCGGATATACCGCACCGGTTCACATGCAAATCGCCATTTTCATGCGCTATGTCCGCAACCTGATTGCCTGGGGCGATGGGTTGTATCGCCAGTTGAGCCGCGACAGTATGGTCGCCGCCAAACTGTGCTACGTCAGAGCGTTATCGTTGATGGGCGAGGAGCCGGATGTACGCACGGCCAACGCCTGGACGCCGGCCAAACTGGAGGATTTATTGGAACAGATCCGGGGGCGGGAAGACCTCAAGGCGTTCGAGGCTGCTTTTGACCTCCACCAGGCGGAGGTCCCGTTGGGCATGTCGGCCACGCCTCGGTTGGGTTTGCTGGGCAGCGGTGTTTTCCGGCCTCCGGTCAACGAGCAGTTGATAGCAGTCTGGGCCATTCTCAAGCAACGGCTGGCCAACCTGCGCAACGACCTGACGATCGATGGCAAGCCGCTGTCGATTCCGCTGTTCGACGCGCCGGTCGACCCGCTGGACCTGTTGCGGGCGCAGGGGCAGGGGAACTCGGGCGTGCCACGCAATCCTGGTGGCCAGGTGCAGGTGGTGCCGCATCGCTGGCGTGTCATGCATGAGATGGCCCTGCGTGGAGTACAAGCCCTCGCCGAGTATGGCGATCAGGTTCGCCTGTGCCTGGAGCAACGTGACCGCGGGCAACAAGAGGAACTGCAGCAGAAACAGATGCTTGAGCTGGGGAGCTATGCCAGGACTGTACAGATGGAAACCATCGCTCAGTTGGTGGCGACTGAAGCCTCCTTGAGGCAGAGCGAGGTCATGGTCAAGGCGCGGGCGGATCATTACACCAAATTGGCCGATCCCAAAGAAGGAGGAGGGGTGTCGCAGGCCGAGTATGACGTTCTGGAAAAAATCCTGTTGGCGAAAAGGATTGGCCTGGGTGCAGCGGCCGCGCAGACGGTTGGGGCTGGGCTCGATTTGCTTCCCAATATTTTTGGGGTTGCAGGTGGTGGCTATCGATTGGCGGCTATTCCCTATGCCATCGGCTACGGTATCCAGGTTGCTGTAGATGCCTTGTTGATCGAAGCCGAGGAGACCGGAATCAACGAGCAGTACCGGCGTCGTCAGGTGGAGTGGGAATTGGCCCGCGACCAGGCGGGCCTGGAAGCCCAGACGCTACGCAAGCAGATCGAGGCCCAGCGACATGCCATCAACGCAGCCCGGGCCAGCCTGGAGCAAACCGACCTCGCCAATGCCCACGCCCAGCAACTGTTTGCGTTCTACAAGAACCGTAGCACCAGTCAGGCGCTTTACAGCTGGATGCTGGGGCAAATGAAAACCTTGTACTTTCAACTCTACGATGCCGTGGTTGCGCTGTGCCTGAGTGCCGAGACGTGCTGGCAGTATGAAATGGGCGATTACCAGGAGCGTTTCATCCGCCCGGATGTCTGGCTGGACACCTTCCATGGCTTGACCGCCGCCTACTCGTTGAAACTGGACCTGCTCAAAATGGAGTCGGCCTACCTCAAACGCAACGAGCGCCGGATCGAATTGGTCAAGACGATCTCCCTCAAGACGCTGCTGGAAGGGGGGAGTGAGGATGATAAAAAACATTGGAAGGAGCTTTTGGCAGGCGACCGCGGGACGCTCGACTTTACGCTTGGACAGAAATGCTTCGATGAGGACTACCCAGGGCATTACTGCCGACAGATCAGTTCGGTGGCGATTACCTTTCCGGCAGTGTTGGCCCCTTATCAGGACGTTCGCGCCCTCCTGATGCAGGTGGGCAGCTATACGGCAACCCAACCGACCCTCGATTCAGTGAAGTACCTGCACGAGCTGCCCTCCAGTGATCCGATACCGCTGGGGGTGATTCTGAATGTGCGCCCCCACCAGCAAATCGGTGTGTCAAAGGGGCTGGAAGATAACGGTATCGTCATGGATTTCGACAATAGCCGCTACCAACCTTTCGAAGGCACTGGCGCGGTGTCAACGTGGAGATTGACGTTTCCACGGCATGGGGACACGCCACAACAAACACTGCTCAACTCGTTGACAGACATCATCCTCCACCTCAGTTACACGGCTAAAGACGGTGGGACGGCCTTCGCTGCGGCGGTTGAAGGCAAACTTGGATCTGCGACGTGACCGGGGCGCAGCCCGGTAAGGGCAGAGCACATCAATTGCACTTGAAGAGGGTGTGCTCATGAGCGAGCCAACGATCACTGCCAATCACAACTTTATTGTCAATGGGCAGTTCCTCGAGACCTTGGAGGCTCCCTGGATAGTTAATGATGATGCAAAGGTCATCATCGCTGAAGAGCAGTGGAACGGCGCTGCCACCAAGCATCTGCGCCTGGTCAACCAGGGGACTGCCGAACAAGCCATTACGCTGGTGGACCTTCCGAAACCAACGGCGGGTAGGGCTGACTATCGACTGAGTTTCTGGTACGAGGCCACTCAGGGCGCGGAGTGTAAGGTGCAGATTTCCTCTGGATCGAGCGGAACGAAGACGGAGCTTCTTGTGCCAACGCGCCTTGGCGAACTGGAGCGCGGCGATGAGTCCGAGGAACCCTTTGATCTGGATCTTCAGCGGCGTGAATATAACCTCGACTGGTTGAAACCGGAGGAGACCACCGTCACCATCACGTTCATCAGTCCGGCAAATGATCGTCCGGGTATGTCTCGGGGATTACGTGTCACCCAGGTGATGATTGAACTGGTCCTTGAAGACTTGAAACTGAAGAGCTGGACACTGGACCCGCTTGTCCACACGCTCGATAAACCATTGCGTCTATGCTTCGGTGCCACTGGCGAAGAGGCTTTTGCGTTCAAGATGAAACCGGTCGATGACAGCGTGTGGAACGGGACGAAGGTGGGGTTGCTGGTGAATGAGCAGACCACCGACCCCAGAGACATGATCGGTACATCGCCGCCCTTGGGATCGGAGCAGTCCATAACAGGGACGTGGTTGATCAGTTGCGCGGACGCGGACGGTGACG
Organism: Pseudomonas rossensis; assembly: GCF_039888995.1. NCBI lineage: Bacteria > Pseudomonadati > Pseudomonadota > Gammaproteobacteria > Pseudomonadales > Pseudomonadaceae > Pseudomonas > Pseudomonas rossensis. The sequence continues at coordinate 41,447 of NZ_JBBWCB010000035.1, forward strand.
AAGAGGACATTGAAAGCGTACTGAACGTTCGCAGTCAGTACACCGCGCCAATCTATTCGATACCGGTTTTGTTGGGTAATTACCGGCTCGATGTCGTCGCGGTGAGAGAGGCCGATTACTACCCGGTGGTTGATCTTAAGCAAGAGGTGAGGCTGACCGTACGTGTGGAGTCCCACTATACGAAAAGACCCATGGCCAATCGTGAGGTCACCTGGACCCTGAAAGATCCGAACGTCAAGGACGATATTGTGTTGCTCAGGCAACCCACTGACGGTGAGGGTGAAGCCAGTTACACCTACACACCGGATAAGGAGGGCGAGTATGAAATCGTCGCCTCCGTCGACAGTCATTATAAAAAGGACGACGCCAGGTACGCGTTCAATGTGCGTGTCCTGAAGGAGGATCCATGGCTGAGCGCAACATTTTCGCTTGATGGTCCGCCCCGTTCCTGGACGTGGGGAGAGCAGACCGCCTACCCAGGTCGCGGCGCGACTCATGGGGTGACGCTGGCGTTCCCGACCAGCCACGCATTGGCCGATACCGACCTGGCGTTGCATTGGACGGGGGACGATACGCCCGATGGTCTGGGCGTGACATTCGAGCCCGAGCTTGATGCCTTGATCCCTATCGCGGGGCAGGGTCTGACGTGGAAAATGGCGTGTGAGAATCGAAGAAACAGCCGTTTCGAGTTCAGCGTCCGTTGTTCGAAACTGTTGGAACCGTCCCCTTTGCAGACGCTGGAACTGGCCCATAACTGGTTGGCTCTTGGGGAGGTGAAGCAGTCGTCGAGATTTTCGGCGGTGGGCGGTGCCGACCTCCAGTTGGAAGTTCAAATACTGTCGCAGGTTCCCGATGTGGGGGGCGTGTCAGGGGTTGATGTCCAGTGGAGTATCAACGAGTCGCCCGACGAGACATTGCGGACGGGCATGGACGGTTGGTGTGTGTACCCCTTCAGTCCTGTCGAGGAAGGTGCTTTCAAGATCACAGCCGAAGCATTCAGCCCTTATGAGCCCCCGAATCCCAAGTATGAATTCGATGTCACGGTTTTGGCTGAAAATCCATGGAACAAGCTGGTAACCGTGACACTGAATAGCCGCCAAGAAGAAAGGGTCGGACTGCTCTGTTTTCGCAATGTTGAGCCGGTAGACCTGCTGATCATGCCGGCTGAAGACACCCTTTTGTGCGAAGAAATCTATCTGGATCTGACGAGTGCAGGCGATTCGAGTCTGGGCTTTTTCTTCAACCCTCCGATGGAAAACAAGCGTCGATTGACCGAGAACGGGTTGACTTGGAAGGTTCATTCAACCTCCGAAATCAGTGCTCGTTTCCAGTTGAACGTGTGCCATGACGATTTGTCGCCTTTTGAGTTGCAGGGGCGACTGCTGTCGAAAACACTTGAGGAAGAGGGAACGTTCGAGTTCGACGACAAGAAGCTGGCCTTCGGAAGCACGGCGTATCCCTGTCTGGGAGGTGAGCACACCTTACGCTTTACTCCCAATCCCAGCAGCCTGTTGATCGGGCTTGAGGTCACGGCAAAGTTGGCCGATGCGTCAAGCCATGCACTCAATCTGGAGCTTGAACCTAAAACTCCGCGGGAACTCACAAGTGACGGCCTGGAGTGGACGCTGGACGGTCGCGACAGCACCGAAAGCGGGATGTCGGGGCTCTCGCTGGAGCTCAATCAGGCCGGGTTTACTTTCCCAGCGGTGCCTATGTCGTTGGGGCACAACCGAGTCAAGATAGCAAAGGTGCGTGAGGCCAGTTTTGATCCGGAGGTGGGGCAGACCGTCACACTGTGGCTCAATGCAGAGTCTTTCTATACCCGTCAGGCAGTGGCAGATGTCGAGGTGAGTTTTAAGCACGGAGGCACTTCAACACCGATTTTTACCGAGAATGACGGCTGGGCAAAATTTGATTACCCCGCCACACAACCGGGTGAAGACTGCGTTATCGCCACGGTGCGAAGCCCATACGATGAGCCTGATGCTTTCCCTTCTCATACCTTTGAAATCAAGGTGATAGCCGCTGGCACCGAAGAGTCGGGCACCCGTGTGTCGACTTCAACAACGCAGACGAAAAAGGGATAACTCATGGTCGACCAAAAAGATCTGCAGAATAACCGTGTTGAGATTGGCCAAGTGCGTGAAGCCACTTTTGATCCGGTAGTCGGTGAAAGCGTTGTCCTGGCGCTCAGGGTGCGCTCGTCCAGCACCCAGTTGGCGGCGTCGAATATAGAGGTGATCTTTACGGTCGAACAAACGCCTTGGCGGGTGGGTACCGACGACACTGGCTGGGCAAGTTTTACCTATAAGGCCGACAGACCAGGGGACGTTGTAGTGGTCGCTACGCTGGACAGCGTAAACGATGGCCCCGAGGCTGCTCCATTACATACATTCCGCTTCAAGGCACTGGCCGCGGGTGTCTGGGACGATGCCCAGATCCAACTGAACACCGATTCGGTAACCGTCTGGGGCGCCGAGACCCGGTTCCCCCGGCTCACTCAGTCGCATACCGTCAAATTGTCGGTAGCCAATGCGAATAGCCCTTTGCTCGGTCGCGACGTTTGCCTGGGATTGAAGGGCTACTTCTCGGCCAGTGAACTGGGATTGACCGTGACGCCAGCGTTGGGTGAGTCCCGACGATTGACCTCAGCCGGTTTGAGTTGGCAGTGCACCGGCACGATCGGCGGCGCTTATGCATTGCAACTGGCGGCCTCTCGCCTGCTCATGAAGTCACCGGTCAATGCGATGTCGTTGGGGGCATTCATCCCCACGACCGGGTTGCCTGCCGGTATTACTTACCGGGTGGGTGATCAACTGTCCGAGGTGAAGGGTTCCGAGATTGTCGTGAGGATTCCGTTGGGAGCCTCTGTTGTGTTCAGCATTTCGGTTCCTTCCGAGATGCTGAATGGGATGGCGTCGTTCGAATTGCTTGAGGGGCGGGACGTAGGTTTTTCCTCGATGCTTGATTCCCCACAGCAGTTCAGCCAACGGACTAAAGAATGGAAAGTTCTGGCTTCGGTGTGGGGACTTGACGAGTACATCTTTCGGTTGACGTACTCCGCTTTCCCGGATTCTCCACAGATACTGAAATTTCTGGTCGAGTAATCTGACGTTGACCCCGATCAATGGTCAGAAGGCTCCCGCTTTTTTCCAGCTCAAATACCGCGTCACCAACTCGGCCCCCAGTTCTGCGGGCCGAGCATCCACCACCTGCACTCCATGAGCACTCAACCGCTCATGGAGTTCAGCCCGGTCATTCAAGTAATCCACCGTCCCGCAATAGGCCAGCGCCTCCGGCAAGGTTTGCACCGGCGTGTGTCGCAGGTTGTCGAGCAGGTCTTCGCGCAGGCTCGCCACCAACACCCGATGCTGCTTGCTCAGGCGCTTGACGGCGGTGAGCAGTTCGTCATCGTCTTCGTCCCGCAGGTTGGTCACCAGCACCACCAGAGCCCGGCGTTTTTGCCGGGCCAATAATTGGTTGGCGGCGGCCTGGTAATCGGCGGGGCGCTGGGTGCTGTTGAGGTCGTAGACGGTGTTGAGCAGGACCTTGAGTTGTTGAGTGCCTTTGACCGGGGCGAGGTAATGCGGGCGGTCGCTGGCGAAGGTACTCAGGCCTACCGCATCGCCTTGGCGCAGGGCGATGTAGCTGAGCAGCAGACAAGCATTGAGCGCATGGTCGAAATGCGCCAGTTCACCGTCCTGGCTGCGCATGCGGCGACCGCAGTCGAGCATGAAGATGATTTGCTGATCGCGCTCGTCCTGGTACTCGCGAGCAATCGGCGTGCGTTGTCGGGCGGTGGCTTTCCAGTCGATCTGGCGCAGGCTGTCGCCTTCACGAAATTCACGCAGCTGATGAAACTCCATACCCAACCCGCGACGCTGGCGCTGGCGGACGCCGAGCTGGCTGAGCCAGTTGTCTACCGCCAACAGTTGGCCGCCGTAGAGGCGGGCGAAGTCCGGGTAGACGCGGGTATTGTCGACCACGTTAAGCAGGCGTTTGCCGGACCATAATCCCAAGGGGCTCGGCAGGCTGATTTCGCACTGTTCGAAAGTGAAGTGGCCGCGCTTCAGAGGGCGTAGACGATAGCCGATCTGGCTGTGCTGGCCAGGTTGCAGGTCGACCGACAGGGGCAGGTTTTCGAAGCTCAAACCTTCCGGAACATGGTCGAAGATCTGAATGTTTAGTGGTTGAGTAAAGTCATGCTCGACTTCCAATCGCACTTCACCCCATCTGCCGAGTGCAAGGCTGCCGGGCATTTGTCGTTGGAGGCGGGGCGAGGGCAGTCGTTTGAGACGGACACCGTCGAGTACTGCCAAGGCCAGCAGTGCCAGCAGCAATCCCCAGTTGATCGACAACAGGCTCGAGGGAACCGAAATGTCCAGTGCCTGCAACGCGCCCAGCACGATGCCGATGGCCAGCAACACGGCGAGCCAGATCAACAGAAGCCGGGACGGTTTCATTGCGTGACACCGTGTGGCCTGTTGAAAAGATCGCAGCCTACGGCAGCTCCTACGCCAAACACAAACCCCCGTAGGAGCTGCCGAAGGCTGCGATCTTTTCTGGTGTCGACGCGAATCTCGAGCACGGCGTTCACACTCTTGGCGCCGGCACTTGATCGAGCAGTTGCTTGAGTACTTGATCGACGTCCAGCCCTTCTATGTCGAGTTCCGGCGCAATCCGTACACGATGGCGCAACACCGCCAGGGCGCAGCCTTTGATGTCATCCGGAATCACAAACTCGCCGCCACGCAACAACGCTCGCGCCCTTGCGCAGCGCACCAGGGCAATGGAGGCCCGAGGCCCGGCGCCGAGGATCAGGCCCGGCCAGTTGCGGGTGGTGCGGGCCAGGCGCACGGCATAGTCGAGCACTTGATCGTCCAGCGGCAGATCACTGGCAATGCGCTGCAAGGCCAGCACGTCCTTGGCTTGCAACACGGTGCGCAGCGGTTGCACATCGAGCATGTCGGCCCGGGTCGAGCGGCTGACCTGGCGGACCATGTTCAGCTCCTGATCGGCGTCGGGGTAATCCATGCGCACCTTGAGCATGAAGCGGTCGAGCTCGGCTTCGGGCAGCGGGTAAGTGCCTTCTTGTTCGATGGGGTTTTGTGTGGCGAGCACCATGAACGGTTGCACGATGGGCAGGGCGCGGCCTTCGAGGGTGACTTGCCGTTCCTGCATGGCTTCGAGCAGCGCGGCCTGGGTTTTCGCCGGGGCGCGGTTGATTTCGTCGGCGAGTAAAAGGTTGGTGAACAACGGACCTTTGCGCAGTTTGAATTGCTCGGTCTGCAAGTCGTATACCGCATGCCCGGTGACGTCGCTGGGCATCAGGTCCGGGGTGAACTGGATGCGCGCGAATTCACCGCTGAAGCAGCGAGCGAGGGCGCGCACCAACAATGTTTTGCCCAACCCCGGCACGCCTTCGAGCAGTACGTGGCCACCGGCGATCAGCGCGGTGAGGACGTCGTCGATCACGGTGTTCTGGCCGATCACGGCTTTTTGCAGTTCAGTTCTTACTGCTTGGGCCAACTGGCTGGCGCGTTGGCGCTGCTGGGCGGCGTGGGTCTGTGTGCCGGGCTCGATCTGTTCACTCATAAGGCGTTCCTCAAGGTTTGCAGGTGGGCGACCTGGCGGCTGAATTCAGCGCTGGACTGCCGCTGCTTCGGTCGCGGGCTCATGGCCTGGCTAATAGCGCGTGTGGGTTGGCCGGTCAGGCGTGCGAGCACCAGCCATTGTTCGGCAACGCCGAGTTGTTCATAACCTTGATGACGGCGCCGCACGCGCCGCAGGATGTCTTGCTGCAAGGCGTGCAGCAGGTGGTCCTGACCGTTGCGGCGCAACATGAAATCGGCGCTGGCGCGCAGGTGTTCCTGAAGTTGACGACGGGCCCTTGGGGCTGGTTCCAGCAGCGGACCCTGGCGCACGCCGACGTGCCAGACGCCAAGACCGATCAGGGCAAAAAGTGCGACCAGAGCCTGTGGGAAATAGCGCAGAAGCAAGGTCAGCAGATCGTCGTGATCGGTATTGAACAGCACGGTCACGTTCGTGTCCGCGGTCAGGTACCAGAGCAGCCAGGCGTTGTCGTACTGGTCGATGGCCGGGGTTTTCCACAGGTCGGCGTCGGTGACCACGGTGATCGAACCGAGCCCTTGATTGAGCTGCATCATGTGCGTGGCCTTGCCGCTGTTGGCCCAGGCTTGCGCGAGGTTTTTCGGGTCTTCGAGATGGAATGCGGTATCAAAACCGGCGTAGGCCGGCGCGTTTTCGTCTTCCAGATACAGCTTGGTCAGCTTGGGGTAAGGATCGTTGTCGATAGCGGGCGGCGGGTCCTTGAGGTCTTTGCTCAGCGACTGGTGCAGCTGCACCCGGTCGAGCAGCAGGTCATTGCTTTGGCCGGTCTTTTCATCCCACAGCGACTGGGCAACAAACAAAAGTCGCCCGCCGGCCCGGGTCCAGTTCAACAGCTGATCGATCTGGCGCGGGGTCATGTTGTACCGGTCCCCGAGCAATAACAGGCTGTGCTGATGCGGTTCCAGGGTGGGCAGAATGTCGAGGCTGTTGGCGTGGCTGACGGTCAGGTTCTGTTTGCGCAGAAAATGCTCGGCAGCAAGGTAAGGATTGGCCTGGGCTTCGGGCGAGGGGCCGTGATCGATGTCTGCCTGATAGGGCGTCGCCTTGACGTACAGATAAACACTCAGCGCGATCAATAGCACGGCGATGAACACGCCGACCGCCAGCCAGCGTTGCCGGTTCAACGCAACGCTCCCGGGCCGAACAGGGCTCGCCAGCCGTCACAGAGTTCCTGTTGCAAATGCGCGGGCGGCAGGCGATGCCCGTAGGCCATGTTCTGCCAGTGCCCGGTCAGGTTTTTACTGAAGGCCAGCAAGGCAGGTTGTTGCAATTGTTCAATGCGCGCCAGGACCTGGCCTTCGGTGTCGGCGGGTTTCAACGCCATGTTGAAGTCGTGCAGCAAGTGGCTGAGCAAGCCGCGATAGAGCAATCCGAGCGCCTCGCGAGGGTGGGTTTGCCAGAGGCGTTCGGCGCTGGCGGCGATGTCGGCGGGCAGGGTTTCGCGGTTGAGGTCCAGGCCGAAAGCCTGTTGCGGTAACGGCCGCGCGACCTTGCTGTTCAAGGCCGGTCGACGGCTGACGAAGGCCTGCAACCAGTCACGGTAATGCCAGATCAATAAACCAATGGCACCGATCACGACACCCCACAACACAACTTCAATCAGCGTGGCCGCTGCGCCGAAGCGTTGGTTGTCCAGAAGCTTGAGCAGCGCCTCCAGCCATTCGGGTGTTTGGTCATCGTCCGCCGTATCGGCGGCGGGTTTGTCCTCGCCAAACCGATAGCGCGTGACCGATTCCTTGTTCCTGAATGGAGGCTGATCGAGGATCGCCTTGATGCTGTCCCGGGACGCCTGACTGGTCAGTGGCTGGTCCAGCAGGCGTGGGCTGTCGGGTGAAATGACCGGCTCGGCGGCCCACACGGTTTGCGCTGTCGGCATCAACAGGAACGCCGCCAGCAGCAGGGTGACGGCGGCGCTGCTCAAGCGTTGGCGCATGCGGCGGAACACCAGCTCGATATCCCAGGCCTCCAGCACCGTGCGCCGATTCAGATAAAGGCTGAAGCCGCAGGCGACATAAACCGGTTCCCAGACAATGAGCACCAGTGCGTAAAAGGCATTGGTCAGGTGTTCCAGCCAACGCCAGTCCTGTGTAGCGGCGGTGATCAAGGTCTGCCAGCTCCAGTCGAGTTCGACCTGTTGCGGCAAGAACATGTAGAACAGCACCATCAGGCCGATCCATAACGCGCTTTCCAGATGCACGCCGATGATCGTCAGCCACTGCGCGGCGCCGGCATTGCGTTGCAGCAGCACCCGCAAGCGCTGTTGTCGCGCTTGCCCACTCAGCCCTTCGAGTTGCACCACCGGCATCAGGAAACTGCGACTCAGGCTCAGTCGTCGCCAGGTCAGACTCGCCAGCAGTTGCGGTTTGAGCAGCCGCGGAAATTGGCGCAACGCCTGCTTCAGCGTGGGCGTTTCGCCGAACATGGCTTTGGAGAGTATGTACAGCGGCAGGCGGTCGAACACCGGTTTCAGCCACCAGAAAATGAACACGGCGAGGGAGGGCGAATCCCACAGCACCCAGCTGAGCAGGGCGAAAACCGGCAAGGTCACGATGGCCCAACTGGTCATCAACAGGCGTCGATGGCGCTGACTCAGCAGCACCCCCAGGTCCATGGCTTCCCAGGTAGTGCGCGGGCGGATGACAACCGTGGCGTCACTCAGGCGCATGGCGGGTCCGTCCGGCAAACAGCAGGTAAGTCGCCACCAACAACCAGAGCGCTGCACCGACCAGGTATTTGGTCATTGGCGAGACCCCGATCGTGGACGACCAGTACGCTTCGATAAATGCCGCAATCAGCAGAAACAGCATGACCCCGCAAATCAGCAGCACGCTCTTGCGTGCCGCCAATCGCAGGGCTTCGGAGCGGGGCAGGCGCCCCGGCGCGATCAATGCCCAACCCAATTGCAGGCCGGCGGCACCGGCCAGTGCGATAGCACTCAGTTCGAAGGCCCCGTGGCCAACCACGAATGACCAGAAGGTTTGCCCGTAGCCGATGTGCGTCAGGTGCCCGGCCACCGCACCAATCATCAAACCGTTGAAGAACAGGAAAAACGCGCTGCCCAGGCCAA
>NZ_JBBWCB010000340.1:0-396 GCF_039888995.1 Pseudomonas rossensis
GGGTTGTGGGCAGTTGCGCCATCACGGCTTGGTGTTCAGGCCACACAGGTATCAGGCGGACTATACCGGAAGGCCCCAGCAGAACCACGTTGAAGGCGTGGTTAATGGCCGCGCGCGTGCTTGTCTCAAGTCCGTGTTGCGTAATGGCCGTATTGAGCGCCGCCTCCAAGGCTGCTGGGCGCACTTCGCCCGCAACAGGCGCCAGCGTTGACCAGCTCCGACCCTGCTGCTCGAGGTGACACAGAAATCGTGAAATCCTAGAGCGATGTTGCTGGGAAAGGGTTGTGGGCAGTTGCGCCATCACGTCTTGGTGTGCGGGCCACACAGGTATCAGGCGGACCTGACCGGAAGGCCCTTGCAGAAACACGTTGAAGGCGTGGTTAATGGCCGCGCGCG
>NZ_JBBWCB010000341.1:0-394 GCF_039888995.1 Pseudomonas rossensis
CCGGCATTGCTCCGGGGGCCCGCCGCCATCGGCCATCCATGGCCGGGGGCGGCTACCGCGGCATCCTTGCCGCGGTGCCCCCTGCGCAACGCCTGCGTTCGGCCTCTGGGAAAGGGGCAACAGATCAAAAGCCAAAGCCAAAGCCAAAGCCAAAGCAACGGCAAGATCAACAGCTTCGCGAGCAGGCTCGCTCCCACAATGGATCGGCGTACGCCTTTGCTTCCCACCACTCAACAGGCCGAGCGTTAGCTCGCCTGCAGCTTTTGATCTTGAGGCACCGCCCCCTCGAGAGGCCGAGTGGAGGTTCTGCGCAGTGGGCAACCCGGCATGGATGCCGGGTTAGCCGCCCCCGGCCATGGATGGCCGATGGCGGCGGGCCCACGGAGCAGGACCG
>NZ_JBBWCB010000342.1:0-387 GCF_039888995.1 Pseudomonas rossensis
CTCTCTCACTGTCCACTCTGCCTGTCAAAACAAAACAAAACAACACAAAACACCACATCTTTAGTAGGCCCTACAATGTTATCAGCTTAAAATGAACCTGCAGGGATCGATGCTGTGGCGTAGTAGGTAAAGTCGCTGCCTGCAATGCCAGCATCCCATATGGGCGCCAGTTCAAGTCCCAGCTGCTCCACTTCCAGTCCAGCTCTCTGCTATGGCCTGGGAAAGCAGCAGAAGATAGCCCACGTCCTTGGCCTCCTGCACCTGTGTGGGAAACCCAGCTCCTGACTCCTGGCTTTGGACTGGCCCAGCTCCAGCCATTTTGGTCAGTTGGGGAATGAACCAGTGGATGGAAGACCTTTCTCGCTCACTCTCTCTCTCTCTCTCTCT
>NZ_JBBWCB010000343.1:0-383 GCF_039888995.1 Pseudomonas rossensis
GTGACCCCGGTCGACGACAGCTTCACCGATATCAGCGAAACCGTGACCACCAGCGAAGACACCCTGGTGACCGGCAGCGTGCTCACCGGCACCAGCAGCGTCGACGGCCCGGTCAGCGTGCTCAACTTCACCATCGGTGCGACCACTTACGCCGCCGGCAGCACCGCGACTATCGCCAACGTCGGCACCCTGGTGCTTGCCGCCAATGGCGCCTACACCTTCACCCCGGCCGCCAACTACAACGGCAGCGTGCCGACGGTCAGTTATACCGTCACTGACGGCTCCGGTTCTGACGTCACCTCGACCTTGAACATCAGCGTGACCCCGGTCGATGACAGCTTCACCGACATCAGCGAAACCGTGACCACCAGCGAAGACGCCCC
>NZ_JBBWCB010000344.1:0-379 GCF_039888995.1 Pseudomonas rossensis
GTGTCCCCTTCGTCTAGTGGCCTAGGACACCGCCCTTTCACGGCGGTAACAGGGGTTCGAGTCCCCTAGGGGACGCCATTTGCGGGAATAGCTCAGTTGGTAGAGCACGACCTTGCCAAGGTCGGGGTCGCGAGTTCGAGTCTCGTTTCCCGCTCCAATTTTAAACAGCGTTGCTTTCGGGCAGGGCTGAGTGAAACCAGAACCGGTATCTTCGGATGCGGATTTGGGCACTGAAATACACACCATGTGTTTCAGTTAGCGTGTCCCCTTCGTCTAGTGGCCTAGGACACCGCCCTTTCACGGCGGTAACAGGGGTTCGAGTCCCCTAGGGGACGCCATTTGCGGGAATAGCTCAGTTGGTAGAGCACGACCTTGCCAA
>NZ_JBBWCB010000345.1:0-377 GCF_039888995.1 Pseudomonas rossensis
GCAAAGACATAGGTAAATCCCCTCGAATCATTTTTAGGATATTCGTCTCCGCCACGATCACGGCGCGGTGGGAAACGAGGGGTGTTTTGAAGCAAGCGTCCGGGGGTTACCGGATGGCTGTGTGGTTGTCTGGACTGGCCTCTTCGCGGGCAAGCCCGCTCCCACAGCGATTTGTGCTGAATCCAAAATTTTGCAGACACCAAAGAAACCTGTGGGAGCCGGGCTTGCCCGCGAAGAGGCCAGTCCAGACAACCACAAAGCCATCCGGTAACCCCCGGACGCTTGCTTCAAAACACCCCTCGTTTCCCACCGCGCCGTGATCGTGGCGGAGACGAATATCCTAAAAATGATTCGAGGGGATTTACCTATGTCTTTGC